>JAHEYA010000050.1 GCA_023251855.1 Bacteroidota bacterium | reverse complement strand
CTTGTAAAAGAGTTTAATGTAGAAAAACCACCCCAGCAATAAGGCATTGAAGTGTTAGTACCAACCACCACCCAGCTTGGTGAATTAATTGTACCTACACCGGAGCAACTCACATTGTGTTTCACATTAATTGAGTTTGCAGTAAATGTATACGTAGCATAAGGTGCTGCATTATTCATTACCTGAGCTCTGGAAATCGTTTGTCCATAGGTTAAATAGGAACATAGAACAAAAAATGAAATCGCGATGATAAGGATTTTAAAACCTGCTTCCTGAATAGTAGAACTAAATTTTTTCATCTTTTTAAATTTTAATGTGTAGAAAATTATTTTGCTTCAGCTTGAATTAGATGGTCATTGAAATGATATTGTCTAGCTGATAAAGATGCGGGATAACTTTTTGCATTTGTTGAATTTACTTCTGTAAGCGTGAATACAAAGGCTCCTTGCGGTGTTGTTACCATATTTAAAATTGAATTGTTTGCGGTTACATGAAAATCATTATTAGAAAGAACATAGTAGCAATCAGGTACTTTTAAAGTGGATGCGATTTTACCTAAACCGCTTGCAGAAAGCTCTATAGCAACAATTTCCCTTTCAACAGTGATTGGTTCCTGAGAGATATATTTTTGAACATCTAAAAAAATACGGTTGTTGGTTGAGCCCACAACATACACACCAGCTACGGTTTTATCAGTTTTAACTATTTTTTCAAAACTTTTGCCTTCAGCAGTAGTTACTTTAAAGGAGTATGAATACTCATCGTTCAGTTTTGTTAAAACCAGATTTCCTGTTGAGGTTATCCAGCCTTCAACTTCTTTGTTTGCTTCAATTTTAAAGCTGTTTCCGGAAGGAAGCAATAAATAAGTAACATTATTATAACGTGCCACTCTTTCAACACCTAAATAAGAATTCGGGAATAATAAATTAGTTACAGACTTGCCTTCTTGATTGTAAACAGCTACCATTTGCTCATCTAGCACATAAAAAAGCCCTTTATCAAAAGCAAAATCACGAGGAGCGAATGATACGGGAAATTTATTTATAACCTTTCCGGTAGTTTTATTAGTGATAATTATTTCATTGGAAGCATTAGATAAAAAGGCCACCTTATTATCAGCTATTACTTCAAAAGAAGTTGCACCCATGTTGATACCAGGAGCTTCAACATAAGGAAGTCCGTCAGGAGAACTCCATTTGGTCATTGAAACCTGTTGTACATTAAATGCTGTTTGTCTGTTTTGAGCAGTAAGTGTTCCTGAACTTGCACCTGCTATTGTTAAGAAAAGGAACCATGAGTATTTTTTATTCTGTTTCATTATATCCTATTTAATTTTTGATGCTCAAATGTACCTTGAGGAATAGGAGGTGACAAACAAAAATTCGTCTAAGTGTAAGAGTCTGAGGGGGTATAATGGGAGGAGAGAGTCTTATTTTACAACCAACATTTTGGTATAACGCTTACCATCAGCTACACCCATAAGGAAATAAATTCCCGGCTGTAAGCTATTCGAGGCAAGAGAAAAAGAAAAATTACCTGCTTCAACAAAAATTTCTTTTGAAAAAATTTCTTTGCCAAGCATATCATAAATATAAACAGTCATTGGTTTATCGTTACCATCAGAAAATTTACCATTCAACCAATTTCCATCAAAAGGATTTGGAAAAATTTCAAATGTGATTTCGTTTGCAATTTCAGTCGTTAAAGGCGATTCCATATCTCTTTGTCCACCATTTTCAAATGGAGCAAGTTGAGGAGCATTGGAAAATTCAAGTTTTGAATTAGGACGATAATAACTTCGAGTACCTGTACTTTGTCCGCAAACACCACCATTTGTGATATCGGCTCTGTAATAGAGTGCTACAAAATTTGAATAGCTGAATGATTGCACAGATGAGTTGGCAGTAAAACTGCTATTGTTCCAACAAATAGTAATTAGCAGATTACTTGTTCCATTGTAAGCAAATGAATTGGTAAAATGATACGTGTTCCAACCACTCACAGTAGCAATTGTTCCGGAATAAACGGTAGTTGCATTTGTACCTGATAAAAATGAAGTGGTGCTAAATGTTGTTGCTGAAATATGAGAAATAGATATTGTGAAACCTGCCATAGATTGTGCGGCAGCATTGGTTAAATTAAAGGCAATGGATTTTAAATAAGGTGATGATGTTGACCAGCCTGCAGCAGTTAATTCGGCTTTAGAAATGATGTATTGAGTACGTTCATCCATGTATACCGTACTGAAAGGATGTGCAGAATATGCACTTGTACCATTTCCTAAAGTTATTGTTGAACTTGTTGATGTTGAAGAATTGGTTGTAAATGTGGAGGCAGAAGAATAAACACCAGTTGATGAACATACTGCCTGAACTTGGAATGAGTATACTGTTGCGGCAGTTAAGCTGGTTAGCGATTTTGAAGTAGTAAGAGAGGAAGTAGTTATCCAAGAGGAGGCAGAAACCGGTTTATATTGCACATTGTAACTTGTAGCACCTGAAACAGCAGTCCAATTAAGAGTTGCAGCGGTTTGAGTTACTGAGCTTGTAGCGTTCAATGCAGGAGTACCACAACCCGGAGGTAAGCCACTTGAAATTTCATCAGCACCAATATCAATTGAACCACTAGAAACCCTAAGTTGATTATCTATATCCTGCGCACCAGATATAGGATTTCCGTTGCCATCATTGCCTAAATTTAAACCTGCATTAATAGCAGGAGATGTAATTGCAACATGCATATCTGCTGGAGCATTAATCAACTGAGGGTTCATAAATTTGGGAGCAGCATCCGTCCAACTACCCGAGGAACTGGAGCTTTGTCCGAAATACATATTGTTTTTTACACTAACACCACTATTATTACCACCTTGATTTTGCAAATAAGCCTGACCAGCTTTCGCAATCAAAATATTATTTTTAATGCTGATATTGCTACAATTGTATTGCAGTGCCACTTCCCCACCCGTACCTTGATAGGTTGTATTATTTACAATAGTGATATTAACTGAATTTCCTTTGTTGGAAGCATATCCACCGGCAAGAATATTGGCTTGATAAGAACCAGAAACAAAATTATTTCTAACAAGAATATCTGCTGTGTTCTTTCCCAGATGTTCACTGGCAAGTTCAATACCGATATCACAATTGAAGACTTTATTTTTTTCGATAATAATATTTTTTCCACCATCAACATAAATACCATCGGCACTTTTTTCGCCACCATAGGTTGGATTGGTAACAGAAGAAATATTGTAAACAGTATTATTGGTGCACATTCCATTTCGTGCTTGATCAGAGCCTGCAGGGCCATTTCCTTCAAAACCAATAAAGTCAATACCAATATTGTCATTATCATGAACACTATTATTGGAAACGGTAAAATTGGTAACATTCCCATTCAATACCATTGATTCACTCTGACCTAATTTACAATTACGGATTTCATTTCCATCTATCACTAGATTGGTCATAGGAGTAGAAGATGTACCATAAAAAGCTATTCCATGAGCATTTCCATTAGCATTTGTAATGTGGTGAACTTTATTGTTTCGGATTTCAATATTGCTGGAACTACCATCAACACTAATACCAATAGGCACATTGCTACCTGTAAAATTTTGAATTTCCAATCCAATTACTTTAATATAATTTTTGCCTGAAATTTTTATACCCACTTCTCCTTTTCCTGTACCATCAACAATAACACCTGTTTGAGCAGTTACAGTAATGTAACCGTTAGCAGAAGAACCACTTATCGGAAATGAAACTGCTTCATTGTATGTGCCCGTTTTAATAGTAAGTATATCTCCAGGGGCCAAGTGAGTAACCCCATATTGTATCGTTTTCCACGGAGAGTTTAAGCTTCCATTGTTTGAATTACTGCCAATAGTTGCCACATAATAATTATTCTGAGCAGACAGGAACAAAGAGGACAAAAGGAAGCAAAGGATGAGGTTATTTTTCATCAACAGAAATCTATTAAAATGAAATTAACTGATTTTTTATTTTACAACCACTATTTTTGAATAACGAATCCCATTCGTTATGGCAATGAACACGTACATTCCGGGTTGAAGATCATTATTTGAAAGGGACAAAGAAAAATTTCCGGCTTCAACAAAAATTTCTCTTGCAAAAATTTCGCGACCAAGCATATCATAAATGTTTACGGTCATTTGTTTATCACTTGCATCTGAAAATTTACCATTCAGGATATTTCCATCAAAAGGATTTGGAAAAACTTCGAAAGATGTTTCGTTGGCAATGTCAGTATTTAAAGGAGCTTCCAGACTTCTTTGACCGCCATTATCAAACTGAGCTAATTGTGAAGAAGAAGAGAATTCAAGTTTTGAATTAGGGCGATAATAACTTTGGGTTCCGGTGCTTTGTCCACAAACACTTCCACCAGATACATCAGCCCTATAATATAAAGCAACAGCAGTTGAATAACTGTTCGACAAAATTGTTGAGTTGGATGTAAAACTACTGTTGTTCCAACATATTGAAACTAACAAGTTACTTGTTCCATTATATGCAAATGAACTGCTAAAATGATAAGTGTTCCATCCGGCAGTTGCAGCAATGGTTCCTGAATAAACAGTAGTAGTATTTGTTCCTGTTAAAAAAGAAGTGCTTCCAAATGATGATGAAGAAATATGAGAAATTGTCATTGTAAAACTTCCCATAGATTGAGAAGCAGCCGATGAAACATAAAATGCGATAGATTTTAAATACGGTGAAGAGGTTGACCAACCTGCAGTTGTAAGTTCAGATTTTGTAATGATATACTGTACACGTTCATCCATATATACTGTTCCGTAAGGATGAGCAGAATAAGAGCTTGTTCCGTTTCCAATAGTAAGTGTTGAGCTGGAGGATGTTGAAGATGATGTTGTAAAAGTTGATGTTGAAGAATAAGCCCCAGTGGATGAACAAACCGCTTGTACATGAAATTGATAGGATGTAGAAGCAGTTAAACCACTTAGCGCTTTAGATGTAGAAGAGGATGAAGTGGTTGTCCAAGTTGATGAAGAAGAAGGTTTGTATTGTATATTATAGCTACTTGCACCTGAAACGGCAGTCCAGTTAAGAGTTGCACCAGTTTGGCTGATTGAATTTGCAGAAAGTGAAGATGGTGTTCCACAACCTGAAGGAGGAGGTGATCCACCACCTAAGCAACCTACAATTGCTGTTCCACCCACGGTATTAATCTTTGCGGCACCCATAGAATTTATTTGAGCAACTGTTGGAATGGTGCCTTGTCCTAAACCAGAATTTGGAAAAACGATATAATCAATAATACCTGCGGATGTACCACCGGTTCTTGCATTAGAATTAACTCCGATTTGGTTGGCCAGATAAATAGAACCTTCACCTAGTTTTCCGGCAGGACCGCCATCAGCAAAGATCGCATAACAACCCAAGCCTGTTGATGTATTATATACATAACCAACATCACCCAGATGAATACCGCCTAATGAAGTTACTGCAGATGGCAAAACGAAAAAAGGTATAGCTTCTGAATTAACGTAGTGTGATGTACTTGTAGATGGATACGCACTATTCATCAATGATGTTGTTGAAACATACAGGCCAGGGTAAGGGCTTCCGGAACCTTGAATAATCGGATTCCCATTACTATTTGTTACTACACCCCACCAGTTACCCGGATGTCCTGCATTAGCTGTATAATCCAATCCACTGTTGTTAGGGCCATAAGCACGGGGGCTTCCATCTGCATCAATGTATAATTTAGCTTTGTACATTATAGCACCTGAAGGATTGTGTTTGTAAACTTTAAATCCTTCAATGGTTGTTTTGAGTGTCAAATCACAATTGACTTGTGCTATAGCGGATGTTCCAGATGTCAGGATACTTGCTGCCAGGAAGAGCACAGATGAGTAGTTTGTAATTTTTTTCAAAGCTTATCTTTTTAGAAGTTTTTTTTGTTTTTTTTATAATCTCCCAAGCCGGTGTGTGCAAACGTTATTCTTCTTATCAAATAAGCCTGTGCTTCTGCTTTTCCTAAAGCAGTGAATCCATTTATTTTCTTCTTAACAACAGATGATGATACCGATGAAACTTTTGTTTTACCAGTAATTGTATGTCCATTTACTTTTGTTTTCTTATCAGAAGTAGACGAAAGATCATCACGTTTCACTTTTCCCAAAATAGTAGTTCGGGTTACATTTTTCTTCTTCTGAAGAGAGGTGGCCGGTTTCAGACGAGCTGAAACGGAACGATTACTTGGCGTGTTGCTGAATTTTGGCATGTTATTTCACGATCATTCTTTTTGTAAAACGGTTTTCGTTCGATACTCCAACAACTGAGTACATGCCAGCTTTAAGATGTTCTTCTCCAAAAGTCAAAGAAAAGCTTCCGCCTTCAACAGCTATTTCTCTTAGAAATACTTCTCTGCCTAGCATGTCATAAATTCCTAAGGTCATTGTTCTATCGTCAGTATCATTGAATTTGCCAACTATTATTTTTCCATCAGATGGATTTGGGAAAATGTCGAATGCTGATTCATTGGCAGATGCATCAGTTAAGCTTCTTTGACCACCATTATTAAATTGGATTAATGAAGGAGTTGAAGAGAACCCTAATTTTGCATTCGGGCGGTAGTAACTCAAAGTGCCGGTTGCTTGTGCACAAACACCACCATTGGTAACATCTGAACGGCAGTATAATGCTTTGTAATCAGAGTAGCTGTATGCTAATACTGATGAATTAGCTGTAAAACTGCTGTTGTTCCAGCAGATGGTGATCAATAAATTGCTTGAACCATTATAGGCAAATGCCGTTGTGAAATTGAATTGATTCCAACCGGTATGTGTTGCATATGTACCGGAATATACTGTTGTAGCATTTGATCCTGTTTGAAAAGTGGTGCTAACAAATGCTGATGAAGAAGTGTGTGCCATTGTGATGGTAAAACTTCCAAGAGGTTGTGATGCTGAGCTTGCAACATTAAAAGCAAGTGATTTCAGGTACGATGTAGATGGGCTCCAGCCTGCAGATGCTAATTCCGCTTTAGTTATAATGTATTCAACACGTTCATCCATGTATACTGAACCAAATGGGTGAGCTGAATAAGGAGTTGTAGCAGTGCCTAAAGTAACTGTTGCACTGGTGCCTGTACCAGTTCCAGAAGATGTAGTTGCGAATGTTGATGAAGATGAGTAAGAACCGGTGGAAGAACAAACAGCTTGAACTTTAAATTCATAAGAAGTAGAAGCGCTTAAGCCGCCTACAGGTTTTGAAGTTGAAGAAGAAGAAGTGGTTGTCCAGGTAGAAGAAGAAACCGGTTTGTATTGTACATTGTAACTTGAAGCGCCTGAAACAGAATTCCAATTAAGAGAAACGCTATTGGAGGTAATTGAACTAGCAGTAAGTCCGGAAGGAGTTCCACAAGAAGTGCTGGTATTGTTTAACATACTATAATAAGTATACCAATTCCAGTGTGGGCCTGGATCATCGTGTGTTTGGTTAGGGTAATGTTGATGTCCTTTTATTCTGTATGAAGAAGATATTACACAGCTTCCATTACAAGAAACACCATTCCAGCAGGTAGTTGGATTGATTCCATAACCACTGGCGCAGATGTCTTTTACTAAATTAGATGACCCTGTGTACATTGCGGTTGTATACCAGCCTGTTTGAGCTTGAAAACCTTCGTGCTCAATACCAATAGTATAACCATTTTCACTTCCAACATGCCATGCTTTTTTTGATTCCAACACCATTTGAGTAACCTGACCGTCAGATGAACGTACCACATAGTGTGCCGAAACGTGGGCATTACAGTTTTGAAACCAGGAGATGCAACTTGAATAACTACCTTCCACATCATGGATAACAACGGCAGTGACTGATGAGGAACGAGAGCTATAATTACAAGATGCTGCTGCAGTCCAAACAGCAGCAGAATAATCAGTAGATTGAACAGTTGGATTATTGTTGCTGCCTAATGCTTTGTAAGTATTTCCCTGAGGGTCGGTGATTTTGTCTTCAGAAACAGTAACTTCAGTGGAGCTAAGAACTCTATAATTTTCTTCACCAAATAATGATTGAAGATCAAAATTATGATCAGAAAAACCATATTCAGCTTGAAATTGCATATTACCTAAAAAACTATAATAAGAATACAACTGTGCGTTTAAAGCATATATCTGTCCTTCTGTTTGGTGAGGAAGTTCGCTTAGTGCAATAAATGTATTAAAAAGCACATCGTTGTTTTTTCCATCTGAAACAATTTGGCTTGCTACCGTATTCATGACTGTATTAAATGCTTTTGCATAAGCAAGGATATTTTTTTCAGGACTCATTATAATAGCGTCTGTGGTTACTCCTGAAAGATTTGAAACATATACTAAGTTATTGTTGAAATAATTCTGACCATCTAAAGTCAAACCCATAACTCCATATACTTTAGGTAAGCCGGTACAGCTTTCAAATTCACCCGGATTATGAACGATATGATAAATGTGAGTATTACCATATGCTACTGCTTCTAAAACACCACGTGGGATATTTGGGTACAAATTATATGCATTATCAAAGTATGTTTTATAAAGTTGTGTTGCACCGCTTTTACCATTCATAGCTTGTTGAGAGAAAGCCAGAACCGGAATAGCAATTAGTAGTGTAAGGATTTTTTTCATGTTTGTGGTTTTTAGAGAATTTATATAATTCAATATGAGGTTTTCCGTTTTTATGACTGTAAATGTATTGATGAGTTTAAAGGGGCACAAACCAAAATTTGGGTAACTGTAGGAGTCTGGTTTTAAAAAACAAATTAAAATCGGACTAAAAACAGCATTATTTGCAATAGAGACAGGGCATTAATCGCTTTTTAAAAACTATAAAAACAGCTATAAAATCTAATCAAAATTGGTTTCTTTTTGTCCAAATAATTAAACTCAAGGCATTGTTAGAATAATGTTTAAAAGTTACTTATAAACAATTTTAATTTGCAGTAGCTGAGATTTAATTTTCATAACTTTGCGAATTAGTTTAAAAAAGCGATGAGCGGATTAAAAAAAATAAAAAGTGCCCTAATTTCAGTATATTACAAGGATAATTTAGAGCCTATAATTCGCCAATTGGGTGCTTTGGGAGTGAAAATTTATAGTACCGGTGGTACTCAAGAGTTTATTGAAAAGCTTGGTATTGAAGTAACTCCGGTAGAATCATTAACATCTTACCCTTCTATTTTAGGTGGGCGTGTAAAGACATTGCACCCTAAAATTTTTGGTGGAATCCTGAGCAGACGAGAGTTACAAAGTGATGTTGATCAGCTTGAAGAATTTGATATCCCTGAGATTGATTTAGTAATTGTTGATCTTTATCCTTTTGAGGAAACTGTTGTTTCCGGTGCTGCTGAAGCTGCTATCATTGAAAAAATTGATATAGGCGGTATTTCATTGATCCGTGCTGCTGCAAAAAATTTCAAGGATGTTCTCATTATTCCTTCCAAAAAAGAGTATGATTACTTACTCGCTATTTTAACAAGCGGAAATGGAAAATCTACTCTCGATCAACGAAAAGCTATGGCAGGAGCTGCTTTCAACATTTCATCTCATTATGATACTGCTATTTTTAATTTCTTTAATGGTGAAAACAGTACTGCTTTCAAACAAAGTATTCCTTGCTCAAAAGTGCTACGTTATGGTGAAAATCCGCATCAAAAAGGCATTTTTTATGGTGATTTGGACGAAGTATTTACACAGTTTGGTGGTAAAGAATTATCTTACAATAACCTGTTGGATATTGATGCGGCAGTCAGCCTAATTGCAGAATTTGGTCCCTCTCCTATGGAGAAGGTCGGAGCGAGCTCTACATTTGCTATCTTAAAACACAATAATGCGTGTGGTTTGGCTTCGCGTCCACATTTAGTTGATGCCTGGAAAGATGCTTTGGCAGGTG
>JAHEYA010000361.1 GCA_023251855.1 Bacteroidota bacterium | reverse complement strand
TTAGAGGTTGTTTAAGTTTTATTCATAATTTGTTTTATATGTCATTTCGACCGCAGGGAGAAATCTCATTTTAAGTTTTAACAACTTTAAACAACCTCTAAGTAGGTAATTGGTTCAGCGTTTCTCTTTAAATCTTGTGAAAATAATTCCTGCTAAAACACAAAGAACAAAACCAAGCAGTCCATTAAGTCGGATACCAAAATCATTCCCCGGATCTTTTCCATACAGTAAAAGCATTGCAAACAAAGCGATACCAAAAGTTTGCGCAATCTTCACAAAAAAATATCGAACTGCAAAATAAATTCCTTCTTTGTTTGCATTTGTGTCCAATGTATCTTTTTCAATAATCTCTGCAAGTATTGCATTTGGTAAAATATTAAGTGATGCCAACGGAATTGCAGCTAATCCTATCAATGAATATATTTGAATTTGTGCATTAATACTGCTTTTCCCTAAAAAATAAACCTCCAAAAATGCAATTGATAATAACGCGAATGAAAATATAACTACTATTTTTTTTCCGGTTTTTTTCGAAACATAATTTACAACAGGGTAAAATAAAAACGAAATCAATACCATGGTCATCATCAGCTTATTCCCCATTGCTTCGGGCAAACCAAGCAATACCGTAAGAAAATACATTAAACCTGAAACGATAAGAGTTACCGCAATAAAGTAAGAAAAATCAGCAACAATAAACAGCAAAAATTGTTTGTTGGAAAGTGCTTGTCGCAGTGCTTGTCGCAATGGAACTGTACTAGGTTTGCTTATGCAATATTTTTTTTCATCAATGGCAAATACGGTAATTGACATAAAAAAAACAGCTAACAAAGCCATTAAAAAAACGCTGTATTGCAAGGCTACAATGCGCGATGTAATATTAAATGCAATTTGTAATGAGTCAGTTAAATTAAATGTATTAGAAGAAATCCCAATTCCAATAACATAACCAATAGATTGCCAGGTTGCCAAACGAACCTTATCCTGCGAAGTAGGCGCTAACTCAGGCAACAACGCATTATATGGAATAATATATGTTGTTGATGAAACATAAAAACCAATAAGCATTATTACCAGCCAAACAATGTTGGCAGTACTTTCATCCACTTTCAAAGGATAAAAAACTAAACAACAAAAAATGAAAGAAGGTATTATTGCCCTTTTCATTAAAGGAATTCTTCTTCCTTTTTTATTTTCACTCCTGTCGCTGTATTGTGCTATCAATGGGTCGTAAACAGCATCCACCAATCTGCCGCTGGCAGTGATTATTGCAATGGCATTAAAAATTCCGAAGATGGCCACCTGAGTAATCAAGTTCGGTAAACCACTGTTTTCAGGAGGTAAATACAAATACACTAAAATAACATTGATGAGATTGATCATTACGCTCCATCCCATCATACCAAAGGCATAGGCAAGTTGTTTACTGAATTGCAATGTTGGTGTTTGCATTTGACTGCAATATCGGAAAAATAATAATTGATGAATTAGAAACCTATCCCTTTTAAGAACGTACAATAGTTGCGTTCTTTAAGAAAGGGGGGTATTATGATCCTAGATGCCAAAAACAAAATAATTTTGTTGCTGATTATTCTTCTTGTAATGATATACACTTTTCCATCTATCATTTCATGGCAGATGAATAAAAAATCACATACAGATTCTCTTTCCTGCGTTGCATTTGACCTGAACGAAATAAAAAAGCGAGGAAAATTAATCGCATTAACCGAAAACAGCTCAACAGGTTTTTATATTTACAAAGGTGACTCCATGGGCTATGAATTTGAATTGCTGAATGCTTTCGCGAATGATATCGGAGTTAAACTGGAATTGGTAACCGCTAAAAATATGAATACCATATTCAATCAACTCAATAGCGGACAAGTGGATATCATTGCTGCTAATCTTACCGTTACAAAAGAAAGATTATCACTTGTAAATTTTTCAGAACCTTTAATGTATACTCGTCAAGTGCTTGTACAGCGTAAACCCGATGGATGGGAAACAATGGATCAAGCAGAATTAGATAAAAAATTGATTCGCAATATTATGGACCTTAGCGGGAAAAGTATTGAAGTTCGGAAAGGTTCTTCCTTCTTTTCCAGATTGACAAGTCTTTCGGAAGAGATCGGTGAAAAAATTAATATTGTTATCGCTCCGGGCGGATTTGATACCGAGCAATTGATAAATAAAGTAGCAAGAGGTGAAATTGATTTTACCATAGCTGATGAGAATATTGCACTGAATAACCAAACCTATTATGCCAATATTGATGTGGAAACCCCTATCAGTTTTCCTCAAAAAATTGCATGGGCTGTCAGAAAAAAATCTCCTTTGTTAACTGATGAATTGAACGATTGGATCATTAAAAGAAAAATATCCGAGAATGCCCTTTCAACCTATAATAAGTATTTTAAGAACGCTAAAAAAGCCGGTAACAGAGCGGAGATAAATCGTTTTACGTATTGTGGTGGCGATATATCTGAATATGATGAGCTGATCAAAAAATACAGCAAAAAAATTGATTGGGATTGGCAATTACTTGCATCTATGGTATATCAGGAATCCCGTTTTTTACCCGATGTTCAATCCTGGGCAGGTGCAAGCGGACTTATGCAATTGGTTCCTGGAACAGCGCGCAAATATGGTCTTGATAGTATTGATCAAACTGCCGAACAAAGTTTAATTGCAGGTACAAGTTATATTTTGGACCTTGATAAATATTGGAAATACCGAATCCCCTATAAAGATGAGCGCATAAAGTTTATTCTTGCTTCGTATAATGTAGGACTAGGGCACGTAATAGATGCGCGCAACATTGCTTTAAAACATGGCAAAGATCCAAACACCTGGTTTCATAATGTGGAATATATGGTGTTGCAAAAATCAAATCCGATGATATACAATGATCCTTTAGTAAAATGTGGCTATTGCAGAGGACAGGAAACGTTTATGTATGTGAAAGAAATTTTAAACCGATACGAATATTATAAAAATATTCAACTGAATAATTCGAGCATAGTAAAAAATTAAGCTGCTTTGTTGTGCTTATTTTTTTCTCACCTCACTAGCAAAGCCAATGTCATTATTTAAGGAAACTTTCTTTTGGATTACAACTCACAATGTTCTCGACTCCGCTCGAACTGACCACGTGCGCAGTCATTTCGAGCATTCTGCGTTGAAGCAGACATATCGAGAAAGTGCGGTGGCTGGAATCAAACCTATTAAATAACGAAATTACAAGCTAAGCTGAAGGGCTGATTTTATTGTCTGGTGGGACTTGTGCCACCGCTCCCTGCCGCTGAAGCTTTAGAGTATGCGTCTAAAGCTTAGGCGACACGTGGCAGGCTGTTTCTCTGATTTGTAAGCTGTGCTTACATTTCCTACATTTGCTTTATGTCAGAGAAATATAAAACTCATGGTGATAGTTTATACTTTGTAAGTTTAAGTGTTGCTGGTTGGATTAATGTTTTTAAAAGAGAGTATGGTAGGCACAGCTTATCTTTAACGAACAACCTAAG
>JAHEYA010000360.1 GCA_023251855.1 Bacteroidota bacterium | reverse complement strand
TTGTGTCCACAGAACTTGCCTTATCAACTTTGTCAGTTGACTGTCCGCAACTAATCAGCGCTAAGCAAATTCCTAATATTATTATGTGTCGTGTCATAAGGTTACTGCTAACATTCCAGTTAGCGAGGTTAGTTGCGCTAATATTACTTATGTACGTTGTTAAAATAGCCAATGTTGTTATATACCATTGTAATTTTCAGCTAATATTCAATGAAACAGTTCTACCAAGTCCAATTTCTAGAAGTCTGTATAGTGTTGATAATTGAATATCGCTATGTCCATTTTCAATTCTTGAAATAAAACTTTTACGTGTACCAGTCTTTTCTGCTAATTGTTCTTGAGTCATGTGTGAAAGTCTGCGTTCCTCTTTTATAACTTCTCCAATTGCAAAAGATTTAGCCTTAATTTCAAATTCGGTTCTTTTTTTAGTCCCAATTTTTCCATAACGTTTTGTTAAATGTTCTTCAAAGGTCGTTATTTTTTTATTTGTTTTTTCTTTTGTTTTCATGGCGGATGTTTATTAATTTTTCGTCAAAGTATTCTTTTTTAATTCTTAAAGCGCGGTCTATTTCTGATTGCGGTGTTTTTTGAGTTTTCTTTTGAAAACCATTAAAGAGTACAACTATATTTCCTTTGTCAAAACAACAAAACACTCTAAATATATTGCTTCCAAATTCTATACGAACTTCGTAAAGCCCATCAGTTCCTGTCATGTGGTCAAAGAATTTTTTAGGGATTCTGTCGGCAACCGTGATGACAAATAAAACTTGGTCAATTTTGGATTTAACCTTTTCTGATTGCTTGTCAAAAAAGTCGAAAAAATAGTTTTTAAAATATATAATCTCTCTTGCTTTTTCCACGCAACGAAGTTAACTAATAATGGAACAGCGTCCAAATATATTTTAAGTTAATTTTATGAAGAACAGTCGGGTCGCGCTACAATGGTAGGTTTTCTTGTTTCAATCATTGAGTGTCTAACTCAAAATTACCCCCAACAAATATAATCTATTTAAGGTGTTTATCACAAATTATAATAGATTCAATTTATCTAACGGACTTTTTATCTGATCAAAACCTTTGGTAGTAATATGGGTATATATTTCGGTGGTTTTGCTGCTGCCATGCCCTAACAAATTTTGTATATAACGCAAGTCTGTACCTCCCTCCAGTAAATGAGTTGCAAAGCTGTGGCGTAAACTATGAACACTCACCTTTTTTAAAATTCCGGCTTTTTTTACAGAAGCCTCCATTATCAATTGAATACTCCGCTTTGCATATTGAGCTCCTGTAGCACCTTCAAACAGCCATACTTTAGGTTGAGTCTGTTGAAAATATTTTCTGAGTACTATTAATAAATTGGGTGATAAAATAGTATACCTATCTTTTTTGCCTTTGGCATTCTCTATTCTTATCTGCATTCTGCCACTATCAATATCTTTTATTTTAAGATTTGTTAATTCACTCAGCCTTAATCCGGCAGAATACGCTAACATCAATATTGCTTTATGTTTAATATTTTGAGTACAATTTAATAGATCCGAAATTTCTTTCTCATTTAATACTGCCGGTAATGCTTTTTCTTCACGTGGCCTGTCAACTAAATATATTTTACGCTGTTCGTAAAGTACTCGTTCATAATAAAATTTTACAGCATTTATTGCCTGATTTTGGTATGATGTAGATACTTTTCTTTCAATTACAAGATATCTCAAAAAGTCGATGATCATTGATTCCTGAATATGTTCAAGTTCAAATTTATTATAATAATTAATAAATTCTTCAAATGCTCCTCTATACGTTTTAAGTGTATTCTCACTATATCTAAGTTCTTTTAATTTTAAGATATAGGCATCTGGACAAGCCCTATAGTTAGGGACATCAAATCTGGAAATGCGTGAAACTTTTGATTCATCCAGCTCTTCATTTTCGTGCACCGGATGGAGGTTTTGGGAGATTGCAAAGGTTTTAATTTCATTTAAAAAATTTTCCGAAAAAGGAATGCTCCATGCTTTGTTTTGTTGATCCCAGTTGGAATAAGGAATTGTTTTAATTGTTCTAACAAGTTCTTTATTATATTGAAAAATCAATTTTAGCCTACCGCCTTTTGTTTTAATAATTAGCAGCTCATTTTTCTTTGCTACCCTTTTTTCATTAATGTTGATAGGTTGTTTAACAGGTTCATAAACTTCTAGTTCAGTGATTCGTTCTTTAAAATAGTCTTTTATAAGCTCTAAATTTTTTGAATAATTTGGAACTATCCAGCAATATTTTTTAGCATCCCAACGGCTAAATCTAAAACTTAAGATAAAACGAGTATCCATTTCATTTTTCGCTAGTTTGATGGCAATACTTTTTTCGAAAACAAAAACAGAAATGCCAGTGTGCCTAAAGTAATTGGGTGTTTGTGGAGAAATTTGTTTTATTTCGGTTGCAGAATTCATATCGGATATTGTTTCACTTTCTATCATTATTTTTATTTTTTTGGGATGAATAGTTGATTTTTAAGAGTGCAAAAAACGCTGAATCGAAATCAGTGTGCAAATTTAACCGTACATTTATACGGTTATTAATCGGATAATAAACGAATAAATAATAGTACAAATCCATTGAACTCCAATTTACGATAGCGAAACGGGGTAGGATAGAGTCAAAAAAATAAAAATTATGGCAAACTGTATTGAATGTGGCGAAAAGCTAAAAGGAAGGATAGATCAAAAGTATTGTTCTGAATATTGTAAATCCTCTTTTCATTATCAAAACAATAAAGAAAAAGCAGCCAGTACCTATGTGAGAATTGATACTGCTTTAAAACAAAATCGTAGAATTTTAAAAAAATATAATCTCTCCGGTTTGTCTCAAATTCGAAATGAGTTACTTGTAAATGAAGGATTTGATTTCAAATATTATACCCATACCTGGAATGCAAAAAATGGGAATCTTTATCACTTTTGCTATGAGTATGGATTTAGAGATTTGATGGATGGCAAATACATGCTTATTACGTGGCAAGATTATATGAATTGATGGTAAAGGCTTTGGCTTGACAAAATACTCAAACGCATACTCAAAAGCTTGTTCAATCCATATAAAATAAATAGGGTAGGGGGCAAAAAAAATCCTGCTGTTCAGCAGGATTTTTTTTATTTGAAATAATTTGATTCTATTTCACTGAATCAACCACAGCTTTAAAAGCTTCAGGGTTGTTCATTGCTAAGTCAGCTAATACTTTACGGTTTAATGTAATGTTTTTTGCATGTACCTTACCCATAAATTGTGAGTATGACATTCCGAATGGACGAACACCTGCATTGATACGTTGTATCCAGATAGCACGGAAATTACGTTTCTTTTGTTTTCTATCGCGGTAAGCATAGGTTAAACCTTTTTCAAGAACGTTTTTAGCAATTGTAATTACGTTTTTTCTTGCTCCCCAATAACCTTTGGTTTGTTTTAAAACTTTTTTTCTTCTGGCTCTTGAAGCCACCGAGTTAACCGATCTAGGCATGTTGTTTTGTTTTTTGGT
>JAHEYA010000359.1 GCA_023251855.1 Bacteroidota bacterium | reverse complement strand
GGCTGAACAATGCTGCGATAATGATGAAAAAAAAGTGATTGCAGGCCTGTATTTAAACCGGTTAAAACAGGATATGCTTCTGCAATCTGATCCAACTGTTATTTTCGCAATTGGTGATTTTTCTATTCAACGGGTTTCTTTTGAAGATACTCATTTCGAATCACCTTATAATACTTACATTAATAAAGGATTACCACCCGGCCCCATTGGTTTTGCTCAGGAATCATCTGTTGACGCAGTTCTCAATAATAATAAAAATAGTTACCTGTTTATGTGTGCCAAAGAAGATCTCTCAGGAAGACATTATTTTGCAACCACCTATGAACAACATTGCATATTTGCTCAAAAATATCGGGATGCTCTGAATGGCAAAAATATTCATTGAACCGCTTTTTTGATTGAATATGTTCAAATTTTACTTAAATTTAACTTCTCTATTTCGTTTATACTAATCTGAACCACCATGAAAAAATTATTTTACGTTTTAATCCTAACTTTTCTTATCAGTACCCTTCAATCACAAACAACCTCTGCTTTTTGGGTTTCAATAAAAGATGCTGATGTGAAACCATTGGGTGAACGTACTATTATTCCTCAGAAATATACTATTTCACATTTGACTGATAATAGTTTTCGGACTTTACTTTTCTCATCTCCAAATGAAAAAAAAGTAGAACTAAAAAATTCTCAAACCATAGTTGAACTTCCTCTTCCAAACGGAACAATTCAAAAATTTCGAGTTGTTGAATCTCCTATAATGGCTCCTGAGCTGGCTGCAAAGTTTCCAAATATAAAAACGTTTAATGTTCAAGGTGTTGATGATCCTTCAGTTTTTGGGAAATTGGATTGGAATGATTTTGGCTTTCATGCAATGATTCGTAAAACTTCCGGTGATTTTTATATTGATCCTTATTGCAGAAATAATCAGTCCGATTATATCACTTATAATACTGCCGACTTTAAAAAAGATCCTAGTAAAATAGTTCCTGAATCACCTGTTGTTATTACCAAAAAAGAAAAAAAAAAAGAAAACTTCACAAAAAGTGAAGAAAAAAACCTAAGAACAATGATATGTTCAGGAGCCGATCTTAGAACATATCGTTTGGCTGTTGCATGTACAGGAGAGTACGCAATGGCTGCAACAGGACTTCCAACCCCGAGTGTTTCCCAAATTTTATCATGTGTAGTTACTTCTGTAAATCGAGTGGATGGGGTTTATGAATCGGAGTTCGCAGTAAAGTTGAGTTTAGTTGCTAATGAAACTTCCATTCTATATGCTGATACAGCCACAGACCCATTTACAGGGAATAATAATTCCGGAATTTTATTAGGAGAGAGCCAAACCGAAATTGATAATACCATTGGTGACGCTAATTACGATATGGGACATACGTTTAGTACTGGTGGGGGAGGACAAGCTTATTTAGGTTGTATTTGTAACTCCGGCACTAAAGCGAGTGCAATTACCGGCAGTTATTATCCTGTTGGAGATCCTTATGATATTGACTATGTAGCTCATGAAATGGGACACCAGTTTAATGGAAATCACTCGTTCACTGCCGTGACTGGATCTTGTTCGGGTAATCAAAATGCCTCAACAGAAATGGAACCCGGTAGCGGAGTTGAAATAATGTCGTATGCCGGTATATGCGGAATCAATGATCTTGCACAACACTCGATCCCTTATTTTCATTCGGTTACTTTTGATGAAGTAATGGATTTTACCACCAATGGCGGTGGAAGTAATTGTCCGGTTATTACTGCAACAGGAAACCATCCTCCTGTCGTTACCGGATCAACCACGCATACTATTCCCAATGCCACGCCTTTTATATCAACCGGTTCAGCTACAGACCCCGATAATGATGTATTAACCTACCAATGGGAAGAATACGATCTTGGAAATGATAATGACTGGAATTCAGGTGCTCCACCATACTTTCGTTCATATACTCCTACTGCCTCTCCAAGCAGAATGTTCCCTAAATTAGAGGTGGTATTAAGTGGCCACCATACTGATACTATTGGAGAATACTTACCCTCAACAGCACAAACTTTAAATTTCAGATTAATTGCTCGTGATAATAAAGTGGGGGGTGGCGGAGTATGTTATGCTGCATCTCAGGTTATTCTTGCTTCTTCAGGACCATTTGCTGTTACCTCTCCAAATACAGCTGGAATTAGCTGGGCAAGTGGCAGCTCACAAACAGTTACCTGGAATGTGAATGGCTCTAATACAGCTGCTGTTAGCTGTTCCAATGTTAATATTTTAATATCTGTTGATGGTGGCCTTACATTCACTACTCTTTTAGCGAATACACCAAACGATGGTACACAGCTTGTTTCAGTACCAACAGTAACGGTAACAGAAACTACCTGCAGAATTAAAGTGGAAAGCGTTGGCAACATATTTTTCGACATTTGTGATTATGATTTTACCATCACTGCATTGTCCAGTAATATCAGTGCTTTAGCGGGTTCAAATTCAGTCACAATTAAATTGATGCCTAATCCGTTTACAAACGAAATTCAAATTTCAATAAGTGGTTTGGATAAAAAAGAAAAAACTAATTTGTTTGTATTTGATAGAATTGGAAAACTAGTGATGACAGATGTTTTTATGGGTAAAGATGAATTAGATCAAAAATATGATCTGTCTTTTTTGAGTAAAGGTGTTTACGTTATTGAACTTTCAAATACAAAACAAAAAAGTAGAACTCATTTAATAAAAGAATAGAGAGTATAGCGAATAAGAATTATATATTGAACGAAATAACTCTCAACCAGTGTCATTTCGACCGCAGGGAGAAATCTTTTCATATTTAAAAGATTCCTCACCCTTACAGGGATTCGGAATGACAGAAATGTTTGAAATAACAATAGACTAATAAAAAACTAATTCGATATAAACTCTAAAATTTTCAAATACTTATACCTTTAAATAAAATACGATCTATGACAAAAATTAAATTCGGTACCGATGGCTGGAGAGCAATAATAGCAAAGGACTTCACAGTGGATAATGTGGCAAGAGTAACTATTGGAGCAACTGAATGGCTAAAGAAAAATTTCGATAAACCAACTGTTGTTGTTGGTCATGATTGTCGTTTTGCAGGGGAATTATTTGCAGAAACAACAGCTAAAGTGCTTGCCAATAGCGGTATTAAAGTATATCTCGCTAAAGATTTTGTTTCAACTCCAATGATCTCTTTGGGTGCAAAAACACTAGGAACATCCTTAGGAGTAATCATTACAGCATCACACAATCCTCCATCCTACAATGGTTATAAATTAAAAGGTGGTTTTGGTGGCCCGCTTTTGTCTGCCGATATTCAAAAAATTGAAGATATTATTCCGGATACAAATTCAATTAACCTTGAAAAGCTTTCTATTGCTGATTTTGTAAAGTCAGGAATGATTGAATATGTTGATCTGGAAACAATGTATGTAAATCATGTAGAGAAAAATTTTGATATGGATGCCATCCGTAATACCACAATGAATTTCGCTTATGATGCCATGTATGGTGCCGGACAGAA
>JAHEYA010000358.1 GCA_023251855.1 Bacteroidota bacterium | reverse complement strand
TTCTTTTTTAGGAACAACTAATATATGACCATGAACCAGCGGGAATACATCTAAAAAAGCGAAAAAATTATTGTTCTCTGCAATTTTATAACATGGAATTTCTCCATTGATTATTTTTGAAAAAATACTAGGCATTTATTACAGTTTGATTATTGATTAGCACCACTAATACCAATTGCAAATTTATTTTAGTCCAATGTTATAAAGCAAACGCACTTTCTCGACTGCGCTCGAAATGACTGCGCATGGTCACTTCGAGCGAAGTCGAGAAGCGCGGAGGGAAGTTTTGTAAATATAAAATTGGACTAATTCTCATTGAGTTTTGATATAAGACACTTAGAACACTTAGAAACACTAAGAAGTTTTTAGTATGACTTATTGAACTTAGTGCCTTAGTGGTTATTTTTTTTAATTTTTAGAACTACCCTTAATTGTAATTACCTTGAAATTTCTAAAATTTCGAATTTAATTGTGCCGGAAGGAACTTTTATATCAGCAATCTCCCCCTTTTTTTTTCCTAATAATCCTTTACCAATTGGTGAATCTACAGATATTTTACCAGCTTTCAGATCGGCTTCATTTTCCGCAACCAAGGTATATGCGAAAGTAGCACCATTGGTTAAATTTTTAATTTTTACTTTGGAAAGTATAAGCGCCTTTGAAGTATCCAAAGTTGATTCATCTATCAATCGGGCACCGCTCATGATCTCTTCAAGTTTAGAAATTTTTAATTCCAGCAAACCTTGTGCTTCCTTGGCAGCATCATATTCTGCATTTTCCGATAAATCACCCTTGTCGCGTGCTTCAGCAATTTGTTTTGAAATATATTTACGCTCATGGGTTTTTAATTGATGTAATTCCTTCGTCAATTTTTTTAGCCCTTCTTCTGTAAAATAAGATACGTTTGACATGTTTTAATTATTTTATTGTTTTTTTGAATAGTAGTGAAAACGCAAAAGAGAATCCCGCAATCAAGCGGGATTCTCTCTGCAAGTGCAAATATAAGAATAATTTTGAAATTAATTTAGAGCTTGATTAAATTTGTTAAAATACAAATACATCTATCATAATAAATTAGCACAATGTCATTTCGACCGCAGGGAGAAATCTCATTTTTTGAACATTTGCGGGGATTTCTCCCTGCGGTCGAAATGACATATAAAACAAATTTTTGAATTATAAATTTATTCTCGCTCCTATTGAATGAGTTCCATTAAAAGGATTTGTTGATCTATAAGAGTAATCAATAGCGAATGTTGATTTATTTTTTCCAAAAGGCATTTCGATGGTGAATCCTGCACTTGGACCTGTAAATGCTGATGTACGCTTATTTACATCTAAAATGCCTTTTTCATAGGTATATCCTGCACGTACCATCAAAATATTTTTCCAACCATATTCAACACCTAATTTGAATTGATCCTTCTCAAATGAGTTGGAAGTAAAAGTTCCCATAGTTGTTATTCTATGCGTCTTTTTTGCAGTGGTATCCTGTAAAATATAGAAATCGTAACCTGCTCCAATATTGAGCAAAGAAGGTAATTCATATTGTGCAGAGCGTTGATCTACGGTCATTGTATTATTTTGTGTACTGGATGGCACAGGTGTTTTAAATGATAAACCATCTCCATTGAATATCATCCGGGGGCCAACATTTTTAAGAGATATACCAAATTTTAATTGATCACGTTTTCCCGCTACATATTGTATTCCAGCATCCAGGGCAACACCTCTTGCGCTTATATTAGCTGTTTTTTCAGTAATTACTTTGACAGCTAATCCTCCATAAATATTATCGGAAAAACCTTTAGCATAGGATAAACTAATATTTAAAAACTGTGGTGAGTAGGTTCCATTGCCTCCTTCAGGTTGTTCAACAGTAGTAACAGGAATATTACCAAAATTCATTGACATAATAGCTAATCCAATCGCACCGGTTTCTCCAACATGCTGTGTCAAACCAAAGGCATTGATATTGATATCAGAACCTTTTAGCCATTGAGTGCGGGCAAATAATAACTCGGTATTTTTTGTAAAAGCCGTACCGGCAACATTGCTGAACATAGCTTCTAAACCGTGAGCTCCGGCACCGTTTGCACCTGCCCAGCCGGAGCTGCGTGCCCATGGATTTATTAATAATTCCGTGGCTCCTGCCTGTCCAGAACGATCAGGGTTACCGGCAAAAGCCCCTCCCAACCTCCCCTGTGGGGAGGAGATGCCACACACAAATGCCAAAAATGAAGGCATGAAAAAAATGACTGCTGTGGCTATGATTAATTTTTTCTTTTTCATATAATTTTTTTTTATCTTTTTACATTAAGTCTCCTCCCCACAGGGGAGGTTGGGAGTGGCTTCTTAATATGCTTCTAAATCTAAAGGACGCATTACACCAAACCACTTTAATATTTTTTCGCCAACATTTGGCACATCCACATGAATAATGTACATACCACTGGCAATAGGGATCCTGGCTTGATTTTTCATATCCCAGTCAACAGATGCTTTTGCATCATCATCTGCTTTTTTCAGTGTTCTCACCAAAGTTCCATTCAGGGTATAAATTGAAATGGTGCAAGTCCTAGGTAAATTGGTAATTTTCACTTTAAAATCTTCAGTTTTTTCTTCATAAGCAGAATATGCATAATAAGGATTAGGAACAATATTTATAAGATCCAACGCACTTTTTGCAGCAGTGGCACTTTCCTTTACAGTTCCAATATCAGCAGTATTAAATTCATAAGTTGGATCAGCATTGTTGGTTGTTGCTAATACCGAAGCATTTGAAATTGTTGAAGTCCAGGTAGTATTGGCAGCAACAAAAGAATTTCCTATTGCTTTACTTCCTCCATTATGTGTTACAGGGCCATTTTCAACATAATACGTTCCTCCTACTACTAGTGAGCCGGAAGCAACCTGATCGCCTGTACCGTATTTCTTATAAGCTTTGGTTACTCTCAACCTGATCTTTACATCTGTTTCCAAAACAGTATGACCTGATCTAAGCATTGGAATGTTTACCCACATTGCATCCGCAAACACATTGCGTTTGTAGCCATCACTCGTATTAGAAGTAGTAGCTGCTGCTGCTGCTAACAGATCATGCATCACCTTACCTTCATCGTATCGCGGAATATCATTTAATTCATTACCCATTATTGGATCATTCACATATTGTGCATCTCCGTTATGTCCAAATACATAAATGTAATGTTTACCACCCCATAATAGATCTCCACCAGGTGTAGTTGCAACGTTATCTGTGGGATTCCATTTCATATCGGCACCGTTTTCTGCTGACAGCCAGGAATCTTCACCAAAAGCCATATTCAATCGTTCGCCTGTTTCTAAGTTAATTGCATAACCCGGAAACCAACCCATACCAGTTGCTCCATTCAATCCTCCTTCAGAGGCATTATAGCCTGTTTGAGATGAATTTAAACCATTTTTATCTACTGAAAGAGAGCTGCGCATATTCAATTTTATTGCTCCTCCAATGGCTAATGCTGTTTCTTCCTGCATTTCCAAAACAGGGCAACGGGTCCA
>JAHEYA010000357.1 GCA_023251855.1 Bacteroidota bacterium | reverse complement strand
GTTAACTTCAAAGAGGTTGCAAGGATAAGTGATACTAGCACACCAATGGATTTAATTCATCAGGATAAACATCTGATCAACCCAGTTAGAAATGTTCTTTATACTACAGAAGGTGGATTTATGAGATTTATTTATAATGAAGTTATTGGTAGTATGCTCACTAATTTAAAAACCCTTTACCGTGTTCGGACAGAAATTTCGGAGGAACTTATTATTTATACTGAATCGGTTAATTGTTTGAGCACAAAGGATGAACCGCCTCATAAGCATTCTAAGGGAAAACACCCTTCACCTCCTACTCTTCAATCATGCCCGAGCATTGGAAGTCCGCCTGCCGGTTATAGCAATAGCGGAGTTACTAATACATATACATCTAACTGCTGTACTATAACTGAAACAAAATATACTACTGCAGGTACAAGTTGTTCATTGCCTTCAAATATTGCACCTTGTGTTCCCAGCGACCCTATTGATTGTGCGTGTAGTTGCACATGGGATTGGTGCTGCATTCATGACTGTTCACAATATGCTCAATGTGGCTGTGTTCCCTGGACCCCGTGTACATCTGGTTCTTCAGGAGGTTCTACATGGATAGTTACTGCAGTAAGCCCTATTGGCAATAATCCCAGTGCGGGATCAAATGCAGATATATGCCTTGGACAATCTACTCAATTGAATGCAACCGGGGGACAAACTTATAGTTGGTCTCCGACAACCGGACTAAGTGATCCTAATATTGGCAATCCTGTTGCAACTCCTACTGTTACTACAACCTACACTGTTTCTGCTCCCAGCCCAGGAGGATGTCCGGGAACTGATGCTGTTACCGTTTTTGTTCATCCAATTCCGGTACCGGATTTTACTGCTTCACTTTCGTGTGCCGGTCAGGTCACAAACTTTACAAACCTTACAACAGTAAGCAGCGGTACTATTGCTGGATTATCATGGGATTTTGGCGATTCTTCTCCTTTGAATAATACTCAAAACCCAACGCATACGTATGCAAATACCGGAATTTACACGGTTACTCTTACAACTACCAGCGATCAGGGTTGTACATTTTCAAAATCAATTCCTGTAGTTGTCTATCCTGTTCCTGTCGCTGCATTTTCAAGCAATTCGGTTTGTCTTAATTTTCCTACTTTATTTGTTGATCAATCAACTGTTACCGGTGATGTCGTTTCTGTTTGGGCATGGGATTTTGGTGATAGTTCAAATGTTAACACGCTTCAAAACCCTTCACACACCTACACTGCTGATGGAACATTCACTGCAACACTTATCGCTACAAGTAATAATGGATGTGCCAATAGTATCAGTCTTCCTGTAATAGTTTATCCTTTACCGGTCGCAAAATTTACTGTTGATGATTCTGCCGGCTGTATCAATCACTGTGTGATTTTTACTAATTCAAGTACAGTTACATCCGGAACAAATGATATTTGGGAATGGGATTTCGGTGATACTCAAAATGGTACTGGTCAGCTACCGGAGCATTGTTACACTATTCCTGGTACATACACCGTTACATTAATTACTACTACCAACTTTGGTTGTAAGGATACGTTGGTTAATAATTCAATGATTACGGCTTATCCACTGCCCGTTGCAGGGTTTTCCGGTGACCCACTCGTTACCACCATGTTGACCCCAACAGTTGAATTCAAGGATAAATCATCAGGTGCAACACAATGGTTATATAACTTTGGTGATGGCTCTCCTACTGATAATGCCGCAAGTCCTACTCATTTATTTCCTGATTTTAATGATGCTGATCATACCTATATTGTTCATCAACTTGTTACCAACCAATGGGGATGCATTGATACAACTGATATTACAATTGTTATAAAACCTGATTATGCGTTTTATGTTCCCAATTCTTTCAGTCCTAATAACGATGGAAAAAATGATTACTTTTTTGGAAGCGGTATTGGAATCATTGATTATGAGATGTTGATTTTTGATAGATGGGGAAACTTGATTTGGAGTTGTAAAACAAAAGAACTACCCCAATTATCTACCACTTGCAAATGGGATGGAAAAGTTACAAATACTACCAATGGTGCTGTTCAGGAAGATGTGTATGTCTGGACAGTTCAGCTTGTTGATGTATTTAAGAAAAAACATAGTTTTACCGGCCGGGTAACTGTTGTTAAATAAAGCATCAAAAAATTTTATCGAAAAATTAAAATCAAAACTTCTTTATGAAAAAATCCGAAATCGTATTTACAGTAACACTTGATGAAAATAATTTACCCGACAAAATTGATTGGCATGCTTCTGATGCCAATGAACAAAGCACTAGTAAAGCAGTAATGATAGCCCTTTGGGATGCTAAAGAAAACAATACATTGCGTATTGATTTATGGACAAAGGATATGATTATTGATGAAATGAAACAATTTTATCATCAAAGTCTATTATCTATGGCTGATACATTTGAGCGTGCTACAGGCGAAGTGGAAGCATCAAAAGAAATGAGAAGTTTTGCCCAGCATTTTGCAGAAAAACTCAAACTCATTGAAAAAAATCATTCTTGATTTTTTAATATGTAGTTAGGCGTTGCGTCCCGCTACGCCAGTTTTAACAAGGCTTCCAAGTAAAAAATAAAAAATTAATAAAAGACTAAAATATGCTAAAGTGGTTAATGTCTTTATTATGCCTTGTTTTAACGGTAATTGGTTTTGGTGCAAATGATTCTATTCAAAAAAACAAAAATCACGCAATAACCATCAGTTTTGAATTTGCCCCTGTTTCTCATTTAAAATGGTATTTTCCTGAACATAAAACGGTAGTATCTTATCCAGAAGATCCTCCAGTAGATTATACCCAAAAAAATGTGTTATTGCCAATATGCGGAATGCATGTTGACTATTCTTTTAATGAGACTGTAAAAATTGAAACCGCCATATCTTATTCTAAAGAAGAGGTTCACGCAATATTCTTTTATGATACTATTAACAGTAATAAAGTTTCAAGAGGTCTTGGAATTTATATAAGTCAATTTGTACAAATACCAATCATAATTAATTTTAGAATACCGGATAATGAAAAAAAACGTAGCTACACAAATTTGAAATCTGGATTTAATTTTGATTTTATTTACTATGAGAAAAATTTGAATGGGATAGAAAACATTACTCCTTTAAATGGTAGTTTCGGTTCCGGTAAACGGTTGGATCAGGATTATCGCTCTGGCAAATATTCCTTTAATAAAATTACCCCCTTCATTTTTATTGGCAGAGAGCATTATAACAAAAGGGCTAATTTTTCATTTTCTTATGGAAGTATGTTTACATTTAAATCTATTTATCAAAAACACAATACAGTTGAATATTTTAAAAATTATAAAATAACACCAGTAATTATAGGTATTGCTTATAATTTTTAAATATTAATGCAAGTTCTGTTGTTAGGCGTAGCGTCCCGCTACGCCAGCTTTAACAAGGCTTCCAGCCTGAAAGGCTTGTTGTAAACTGAACCAATAATGATAAAATAGAAATCTTTCAAATGGGCCGGAGGCCTTATTAATAAAAACGTAGCGGGACGCTAC
>JAHEYA010000356.1 GCA_023251855.1 Bacteroidota bacterium | reverse complement strand
ATGTCCGATATCATGTGCCGCATGGTAATTTAATTTACGGTAGTATTTGGGTCCTATATAATCGAACTTGTCCGAAGCATAAAGTGCTGCTCCATAGATCTCTTCCTTATACTCATCTGTTATACACTCAGGAAGTTTTCTGTTAAAATAGGCAACAAAATATTTCAAATAGTTTAAATAATTAGTAGATGGAACAAGCTGTTGAATTTGTTTTACAAATACCTCTTCTTGATTATCTTCCAGTTCTTTCTCCAGATGTCCAATAGCTACGCCCCTTTCAAAGCCATCTCCTTCAACATACATTTCCCATAAACCTGATTCACTTTTTTTTAACCAGTTGTTTCCAAGTGTGTAAAAATTTGCGGAAGGATTTTTTCGTATTACAGATTGAGCTGAACGATCTTTGATTTCAGGCTCTTTAATAATGATTGCACAAATAAAATAGACAAGAAAAATAAGAAGCACTAATAAAATTACGGAAAGTGTTTTTAGTGCGAGTTTGATATATTTTTTAAGAGTGCTGCTCATAAAGAGTATTGGGGACGTAAATTGTTGATTTGTTTTTGACCTCATCCCCAACCCTTCTCCAAAGGAGAAGGGAGCTATGGGCATTTAAGTCCTCTCCTTTGGAGAGGATTTAGGTGAGACCCTTTAAGCGAATTTCATTCTAATTTAAACAAAAAAGGCAAACCAAATTCAATTAGTTCGCCTTTTCTCGAATGCTATAAACATCTTATTTTCTTTTTGAATTCGATAATGCTTCATCAAATTCAATTTGAAGTGTTTCCGATTTCATTTTTTCCGGTGTGCCTTCAGCAAATGTTTCATTCCATTTAATTATCATTTCCACCTTTTGCATATCCATTGATTTTCCTCCTTGCATCCGCTCCCAAACAAGAGTAAAACTATCTTCTTTACCTTTCATTAAGATAGTTGGACCGGATTTCGAAAACAGTCCTTTTGATACTTTACATGCATAGTCGTTTCCATCAGGCATTTTTACAGATGGTTTGGAAGAAAATACAAACCCCATTTTATCGCCGGTATAGGTACAATTAAATTTTGCTACAGTTTTACCGGTCTCTTTTTCCAGATTGTTTAATGTACAAGAAAAATTTTCAGTTTTAAAATCGTTTTTTGAAGCTGGCAATTTAAAATCAGCAACAGCAACGGCTTTTCCCATAGCTACTTTGTATAATCCACCAACAGTATATGAGTAATTTTTAACACCATTGTATTCTCCTTTCAAATTAATAACTCTATAATCTGATTCATTGGGTGCAATTAACAACCATTTTTCCTCCGGTTTCATTTCTTTTCCATTGATCATAAATGAACTTTCTTCCGGTTTATAAATCACATAATCATTGGATTTGTTCATTATTTTTAATTTAAACTTTGTTTCCTTTTCAGTAGAAACCGGGTCACTGGCTGTAATCGTAATATCCTTGCCATCTATTTTAGCTTCTTTATAATAGAGCTTTAAATATTTTTCATCTTTTTGTGCCTCTGCAGTATTGAGTATACCTGCCATTGCAACGAATGCAACAATTATTTTTTTCATTTGTTTGGAATTTATTTTGAATTGATCTTTTTTTGCTTTCAAAAGCATCACGAAGAACGAGAAATTTTTTGAACTGGAAAAATATTTCATGATGTTTTTATTGACCCATTTTTAACAACTAAGGACCATTAAATCGTTTGAGGCCCTTAATAAAATCAAACGTACCTTTTCAATCAAAAAATTCCATAGTTTTGCACACTATTATAATGCTTACAAACGTTATGATACTAATTTATGAAGCAGCTTTTCGTTAAATATTTTTTCCCTTTTCTAACATTATTTTTTTCTTTTGTTTCATCTTTAGTTGCTCAGGAAAAACCCAAATTCACAATAAGTGGATATGTAAAAGATGGCACTAATGGTGAGTACAGCATAGGGGCAAATGTTTACATACAAGAACTTCTGAAAGGGGCCAACACCAATCAATACGGGTTCTATTCCATCACCGTTGAAAAGGGAATTTATCATATTGTTGCATCTTACATTGGTTATGATAATTTTATAAAAGAAATTATTCTTGATAAAGATATTCGTTTAAATATGGATATAAAACCCACCGTCATTACAACTCAGGAAGTGGAGGTTGTTTCCGAAAAAAGTGATAAAAATGTTTCGAATACTGAAGTTGGTTCTGTAAAAATGGATATCGCAGAGATTAAAAAAATTCCGGCATTTATGGGTGAAGTGGATGTATTAAAAACAGTTCAGTTACTTCCCGGTGTAAAATCAGCAGGAGAGGGTAATACAGGGTTTTATGTACGTGGTGGTGGTCCTGACCAAAATTTAATTCTATTGGATGAAGCAGTGGTGTACAACGCTTCCCACCTACTTGGTTTTTTCTCCGTTTTTAATGGTGATGCCGTAAAAAGTATTAATTTAATTAAAGGTGGAATGCCAGCTCAATATGGCGGACGATTAGCTTCGGTACTCGACATCTCTATGAAAGAAGGAAATAATAAAGAGGTTCATGCTGAAGGCGGGATCGGTATTATTTCCTCTCGTTTAACTGTGCAAGGCCCTATTAAAAAGGATACCGGCTCCTTTATCATTTCAGGGCGAAGAACGTATATTGATGTACTTGCCAAACCATTTGCCAAATCAGGCTCCTCATTAAAAAATTCAGGATATTATTTTTATGACCTCAATGCAAAAGTAAATTATCGTTTGTCAGATAAAGATCGCGTTTTTGTGAGTGGTTACTTTGGCAGAGATGTTTTGAATTTTACCGATCCAGTAGCTAAATTTAATTTAAAAGTAGGCTGGGGAAACTCAACAGGTGTGGTACGTTGGAACCATTTGTTCAATGATAAATTATTTATGAATTCATCTGCTATTTTTAGCGACTATAATTTTTCTTTTGGTGCCGGACAAAGTGGTTTTGAATTTAATTTATACTCCGGTATCCGTGATTGGAACGGCAAAGTGGACTTTAATTATTATCCTACTATACGTCATGAAATTAAATTCGGAGCAAATTATATATTCCACACGTTCACTCCTTCAAGCGTTTCGGCCAAACAAGGAGACACTGAATTTAATTTTGGAAAAATAAAAACAAACAAAGCACATGAAGTAGCGGTATATCTGTCGGATGATTTTGATGTAACCGATAAACTAAAAGTATATGGAGGTTTGCGTTATTCCTACTTTATGCAAGTGGGTCCGTTTGATAGGTATGTGAAAGACCCGTTAAATGGACAAACAAGTCAGATAATCCATTATGATTCCAACAAAAAAGTAAAAGAGTATGGTGGACTCGAACCTCGTTTAAATATTCGTTATTTACTCAATTCAAAATCATCTATCAAAGCTTCATACACCTATAATTTACAATACATTCACTTGGCATCTCTTTCTGCAGTGGCACTCCCAACCGATACATGGGTGCCATGTTCAGAGCTTGTTCAACCACAAAAAGGTACTCAGTATTCATTAGGTTATTTCCGAAATTTCAAAGAGAACACCTATGAAACTTCTGTAGAAATTTATTATA
>JAHEYA010000355.1 GCA_023251855.1 Bacteroidota bacterium | reverse complement strand
CTCAATTAGAGGATCTATTAATATTAATTATTCGTTCTAAATACTTCAACTGCAATTAACATTAAGTATAAACTTTTTTAAACCTAAGAAAATGAAAAAAAGACTTAAAACAACAGATACAATTATTATTCTACTATTCTTATTAAGCGTTAAAGTATTGGCTCAAGGGCATTGGCAAATTGGAGGAAACAATTCTACAACCACCTCTCCAGCGATTGATAGAATTACTGCAAATAACAAATTAGGTACTACCGAACCTGGTGTGCAATTAAACATATGGGCCGGTAACAAACCCCGCGCCACCTTCTCTACAGGCAGCGCCCTTGGTACAGGCGCTCATGCTGGTGATGGTCTACGAATAATTGACCCAACAACCAACGGAACCGGTCATCTTGATTTATGGACAGGACCAAGCGGTTCGAGTGAAACCCACGCCAAATTTGATGGTAGCGGTAATATTGACGGACAAGATGGTTGGTTTGAAATGACAGGAAATAATAATGGCTTACAACTGAATGCAAGAGGCACAGGAGTTCTTTCTTTCAACACAAGTTTCAATGGTAATTTTTTCGAGCGTATGCGTATCACTTCAAATGGTTTTATTGGTGTTGGTCGCAACTTTACCCCTACTTCACTTATGCATTTGAATGATGGTATCAATGGTGTTTATACCCAGTTTACTAATGATGCTACTACTGTTGGAGGTTTTAAGATAGGTGTTTCAGCCAATGGCACAGCCGAAATCCGCCAACAGGAAGGTAAGCCACTAAATTTTTTAACCGCTAACACTCAACGTGCAACTATTGATGCTAATGGAAATGTTGGCATTGGCAACGCTACTCCATCTGCTACATTAGATGTTGTGCGTGCAAATGCAACTCAATTTTCAATTTCAGATCATATCGCGGATTATACGCAACCAAGCTCTACTTTTAGCACTGCTTCTTTTAGAATAATACAAACTACTGGAGACCTTGTAATATTCCCTTATAAAGGTACGGCAACTCCTCCGACAGCTAACTCCTCACTAACCAATACAGGTATTGGCGGTTTTTCTGCTACGTTTCCACCACAATCTTTCTTGCACCTTAATTCTGATTTATTTACTCAAATGCAATTTACTAATGGTAATTACACGAATCCTGGTGCAACTGATGGTTTTAAGGTAGGCATTGGAATACCAACTATTGGTACAGTACCCGGTAGTGGTACAGTAGCATTGATACGCCAACAGGAAAATGATGACATCATTTTTTATACTGGGAACAACAATTCCTCTTCCGGAACTGTATTGCATGCCGAGCGCATGAGAATTGTTGGAAAGGTCGTAAATCAAGGTTTTGTTGGTATTGGTACTTCTACACCATCTTCAATATTGCATGTTGATGCTACAAGTTACAACATAGGCGAAGTGTTCCGTACGACAAGTAATGCAACTACTGGTGTCAATGCTTGGCGTATGGTTACAAAAGTAGGTACAGATCCAGTAAGCGAAAAATTTACAGTTTATAATAATCCTAACTATGCCGGCAACCCTAACAATGTTATTCTTCAAGCCACACAGGTGGGTGCTGTTATGGAATTCAAGATTGGTGGTAATTTCCTCCGTTCAGCGTAGGGTGTAAAAATAAAGAATATGCTTTGGGCGTTGCGTCCCGCTACGCCCATTTTAACAAGGCTTCTAGCCTCTTTCTTTTTTTCTTTCAATTTTGCTGGCAATTTATATCCTTGTAAAACAAACTTGCTTTTATCAAATAAATAGTTTCTCTTAGCCTCATGAAAAAACTAACCCTATACACCCTGCTTATTTTGTTTAATTACAAAACATACAGCCAAAGTGCTCCTACACCTGATGGTAGCACATTTACACATGAAAAAAATTATAAATGGGGCGTGGGGGTACAGGTAAATAGTGTTGAGGGTTTTTCTCAATACGAAAAATCATTATTTGATTACTCTAGTTACAGTATACTTGAGTTTGAATGGAAAAACAACTCTTATTCCAGTGGTGTAAGAGGCATTTATCGGCTTAACGAAAACACTTTTTTGAATTGTCAGGCGGGAACAACGCAAATTAACTTAAGCTCAAATAGTGATTCGAGAACTGGTAGTAGCGCAGTGCCGGGGGCTTATACATTAGGTAATTCTCAAATTACTGAGGCTCGATATTATTGCTCTCCCCGCATAGGATGGGAAATGAGAAAAAGTAAATTTGGGTTCAATGGGGGCTTTGCCATACTATTTACTTCTTATTCGGATTACAAGCTTGAAGGTCATGGAAATGATTATGATGCGAATAATACAATGGTTGCTTATTATAAGTTTCACAGGACAGCATCAGGTGGCTACACTACAGGTACAGGAGCATTTGCAGGATTTAATGTTTATTTATTTAAACACATTTCAATTGGAGCTGATGTATCTTCTGCTTTAATATATTACAAATTAGGAAGTACTATAACAACAACCTATGAACAAATTTATCCAACGGGTGTGCCATCAAATACTTACTCATTCTTTTATTCAAGAAAAGGCTTCGAATATTCTGGCGAGAAACTTTCATTTAATATTATTTATTTATTCTAACCATTTTAAACTTGAAAATAATGAAAACATCTACAATCAAATCACTTATTGCAATAACAATTGCAATGACAGGAGTTCAATCTTTATTGGTTGCTCAAAATAATTGGTTAACAGGTAATAATGCAACCGGAGGAGGGTTAAACACTTTTACCGCACCTGGGCAACCTCAATTTAATACTTTTGGAACAGCGGCTTCGGCACCTGCTGCAAAGCAACCCATAAATTTTTTCACCGCAGGAACCCAAAAAGCTACCCTACTTGCAAATGGTAATTTTGGCCTTGGTACACCTTCCCCCGCTTACCGGCTTGATGTTGCCGGTAGCCTGCATTCATCGGGTAATGCTTATTTGGGTGGTTTTTTAGGTGTTGGCAACACTAACACCGGAAGCGATGTGTTTCGCACCACTTCAAATGCTCCAATTAACGGGTACAATGCATGGCGCATGTACACAGGTGCAGGAACAGGCACCGAAAAATTTTCAATATACACCGCACCCACCGTTTCGGATCCCAATTCCAAAGATGTAATTATACAGGCCAGCCAGTCGGGCGCAAAGATGCTGTTCAATATAGTTGGCCCTGCTCCCCGTTCAGCGTAGGGTGTAAAAATAAATAATATGCCGTTGGGCGTTGCGTCCCGCTACGCCCTTTTTAACAAGGCTTCTAGCCTCTTTCTTTTTTGTTTCAATTTTGCTGGCAATTTATATCCTTGTAAAAACAAACTTGCTTTTATCAAATAAATAGTTTCTCTTAGCCTCATGAAAAAACTAACCCTATACACCCTGCTTATTTTGTTTAATTACAAAACATACAGCCAAAGTGCCCCTACACCTGATGGCAGCACTTTTACTCATGAGAAAAATTACACATACAATTTTGGATTATCTGTTTCTATAAATGATGCTCATTCGCAGGTCGGGTACATTACCGATGAAGGATTAATTTCAGGTATTAGTGGGATCAACTTCGATAG
>JAHEYA010000354.1 GCA_023251855.1 Bacteroidota bacterium | reverse complement strand
GTTGATTTTTATTTTGACTAATTCAAATTTATTCTTTAAGAAACCTAAATCTCATGAATAGCATAAAAATAAAATATCTCCAAAGCTACATTTTAAATAAAAATTAAATGAAATTAAACGAATTTGATACCGATAAAGTGCATTTTAAAGGAATAATTGAAAAACTTTTTCCAATTGGGTACTTACCACACACAGGAGATTCTTCAAAATTAATTTGTCAAATTATAGTTTTAAAATCAAGTTTCGATTTCTTTGAAATAGAGTTTATCGGAAATGATGTTGATTTTTTAAAGCCCTGCAAAGAGGGTCAATTAGCTGAAATTCAAGGAAAGTTAGTCGGGAAAAAATGGGATGGTTCAAATGGACAAATAAGATACTTTACTAAAATTAAGGGAAAAAGTTATAAAATAATTGAAAATAAGAACCTTGAATTAAAATTTGAAACGGATAAATTGCATTTTAAAGGAATAATTGAAAAACTGTTCCCAATTAGAGGTTTACCGAATACCGATTATTCTTTCGATGTAATTGTGCAGGTAGTTGTTTTAAAATCAGGTTTTAATTTATTTGAAATACAGTTTGTTGGTAAAAGTGTCGATCTATTAAAATTATGCAAAGAGGGACAATCCGTTGAAATTTATGGAAAGTTGTTGGGGAAACAATGGACTGATTCAAATGGACAAAGAAAATACTTCACAAATATAAATGGTAAAAATTTTAAAATAACTGCCGCTTCTTTAGAAGTTATCGATTCCATAATTGATAGTCCTAAAGAATGTGAAATAAAACAGAATATTCCACCTGAAATAAAAAAAATATCTGAACAAGTTGATTATTATAAAAATGGGAATATAGCTTCAAAATGCACTTTAATAAATGGTAAAAAAGAGGGCGAATGGATCGGGTATTTTGAAAGTGGGAATATAGACACAAAACGAAGTTATGTGCGCGGGAAAATACATGGATGGAGCATTTCCTTTTTCGAAAGTGGTCAAATCAGAAGCAAAAGAGAATACGTTAACGGTAAAAAAAATGGTGAAAGGAGTGCTTATTACGAAAATGGTCAAATCAGTTATAGAGTAAATATAACAGATGATAAATTTGAAGGCGAATTAATTTCTTATTATAAAAGTGGGAAAACTAAAAAAGTACAAAATTTTTCAAATGGAATGATGAATGGAGAGTTAATTGAATACTATGAAAATGGTCAAGTCTTATGTTTAGCGGAGTATGAAAATGATAAAGCGGTGAAATATATTTTATTTAATGAAAAAGGAAAAAAAGTAAATTCTCTACCTTAACAATTTATCAACAAACCCAAAACCCAGCACCCCATTCCCTACTTTTACAAAATGAAAACAGAAATCAAAAAACGCATAGCAACTATAACCGGCAACCAGAGTGCTGATGACTCAGAAATATTAATTCAAGTAAAGGATTTACTTGATGAAATTGAATTAGAAAACAAACCGCCTAAAGATTCTAAAACCATTTTTGAATTATTTTCAGAAAACCTAAAAATAATACAAAGTGATTATTCCGGAAATTTGATTAAAACCGGATTTGCCTCTTTAGATAGGGAAATTGGAGGTTTTTCATTAGGGGAATTTGTTGTGATTGGTGGCAGACCTTCAATGGGGAAAACACAACTACTGACAACATTAGCTTTAAATATTTCATTGAGTACACCTGTGTTATACTTTACTTATGACCTTTCAGAATATTTATTGACCAGTCGTTTTATGGCTTCGCTATCTGGTATTGCCACCAATAAAATACTACAAAACAACCTTACTGATGATGAAAAAATAGAATTATTTTCGCTTAAAAAACAAATACAAAAACATAAAATATTTATCAATGACAGTTGCCATAATTCAGTATCTGCCTTTAAAGCTCAATGTTTAAAGCAAATACAAGAGAATGGTATAAAAATTATTATCGTGGACTGTTTGCAGATGATGAGCTCAAAAAAAGACAAAAACGATCGCAAACATGAAATAAACAACTTCAGCAAGGAATTAAAAAATATTGCAAGGGATAATAATGTTTGTGTTATAGCATCAAGTCAGTTGAGCCGGGCAGTTGAATTCAGGGGTGGTGATATGCGACCTCAATTATCAGATTTACGCGAAAGTGGAGCTATTGAACAAGATGCTGATAAAGTATTTTTCATTTATCGTTTGGAATATTATGGAATAACAGAAGATACGGAAGGAAATAGTGCAGAAGGACAAGCAGAATTGATTATTTCAAAAAACAAAAATGGAAGTTTGGGTACTATAAAACTTCAAAGAGATGCCCACTTTACAACACTCAAAGACTTGGGTAATCCGCTATTTTAAGAATAGCATCCACTGATAGATCTTCGTCAATTAAAGGCCAATGGATACCATAACCGGAGGGAGAAACTTTATAAAAATTTCTTTGAAGATCATTTGCTGTTTTGAGTTTTGGAGAAATCTTATCTAAAGAAACTCTTATTTCTTTTCCATCAATAGTTAAATTGATAAAATTTTGTTCGAAAGTTATTTCCTTAATATTTCGGGTAGCAATCATAATTTTATTTTTTAAAGTGATTATTCCAAGCCTCAACAATTAAGTCAAAATGCTGATAAATAATTTTCTTAATTTCCCTCTTTCCTGCTGGGGAAAGATTATATGAAAATGCTTCTTTTATTTCCACTTCTTCAATTACAAGCCAAAATTTACACTCCATATCGCCTTTTTCAGCATGAATGTGAATAGGTTCCGAATTTTCATTTGAGTAGAAAAAAAGTCGCCAACCTAATATATAAAGCACCGTAGGCATATACGCAAATTTAGTGATTTTTTTGATTTAATACTAATCTGAATGAGTTGTGCATCAACAGCAATCATTGCGCTCTCTTCCTCGCATTAAAATACACTCCAATCTCTTCCCTACTCAATGTATTAAAACACATTTCTTTTGTAAGCATACCTTTACGAGCAACACAGGTTCCATAATACATATCATGATATCCTTGTTTAGCATGTGCATCAGGGTTTATAGAAATTTTTACTCCCCTTTCCAAACAATATGGGATCCAGCGCCAATCAATATCCAAGCGGTACGGATGAGCATTCAATTCGATAACAACTCCATTGTTGGCACAGGCATCAATAACCTTTTTATGATCAATCGGATAACCGGGACGGGATAATAACAATCGGCCGGTTGGATGGCCAAGTATAGTGGTATATGGGTTTTCGATAGCTTTAATTAATCGTGAAGTCGCTTTCTCTTCGTTCATTTTTAAATTGGAATGAACAGATGCCACAATAAAATCAAATGTTTTTAAAATTTCTTCCGAATAATCCAGTGAGCCATCATTTAAAATATCGCTTTCAATACCTTTGAAAATTTTAAACGGAAAAAGTTTTTTGTTGAGTTCATCTATTTCCAGATGCTGTGCTATCACCCGTTCAAGCTTTAACCCTTTTGCATAAAAAGCTGATTGAGAATGATCACAAATGCCTAAATATTCATAGCTCAGCTCCTTACAATATTCAGCCATATCTTTCAACGTATTCACTCCA
>JAHEYA010000049.1:6001-10029 GCA_023251855.1 Bacteroidota bacterium | reverse complement strand
AATGGACCGCACAGTAGTACATATGGATCTGGATACTTTTTTTGTATCAGTATCACGTTTGCAAAACAGCGCATTAATCGGTAAGCCTGTATTAGTAGGTGGTAGCAGTGATAGAGGAGTAGTAGCATCCTGCAGTTATGAAGCCCGTAAATTTGGTATTCATTCAGCTATGCCAATGAAACTGGCCAGGAGGTTATGTCCTGAAGCACTTATCATCAGGGGAGATTACGAAGCATACAGTAAATATTCCAACGACATTACTAATATCATCAGCGAACAAGCCCCTGTATATGAAAAATCATCGATTGATGAGTTTTACCTTGATATTTCAGGAATGGATAAATTCTTTGGCTGTTATAAATGGGCTACTGAATTAAGACAAAAAATTCAAGCCGAAACCGGACTTCCAATCTCATTTGGTTTATCTAAAAATAAAACAGTTTCTAAAGTAGCTACCGGAGAAGCTAAGCCTAACGGGCAAATGCGGATTAATTTCGGAACAGAGAAGAATTTTCTTTCTCCACTTTCGATAAGTAAAATCCCGATGGTGGGCGAAAAAACAGCTCATCTGCTAAAGAGTATGGGTGTTGAAAAAATAAAAACATTACAGGAAATGCCTGTAGAACTGCTGGAAAGTGTGCTTGGTGTGAATGGTATTTCAATCTGGAAAAAAGCCAATGGAATTGATAATATGCCTGTAGAGCCTTACTCCGAAAGGAAATCCCTTTCTACAGAAGAAACGTATGATAGTGATACAACCGACCTGTGGAAACTTAAATCTACTTTGGTTGCTATGACAGAAAAATTAGCTTTTCAGATGCGTACTCAGGGTAAACTAACTTCCTGTATCACTGTAAAAATTCGCTACTCAAATTTTGATACATTTTCGCATCAGGCACGAATAGCCTATACTTCCTGTGATCATACATTAATTACGAAAGTAAAAGAACTTTTCGAAAAATTATATCAACGCAGAATGTTGATTCGATTAGTTGGTGTACGTTTTAGCCATTTAGTGGGAGGAGCCTATCAAATCAATATGTTTGATGATTCTGAACAGATGATGAAATTATATCAGGCAATGGATATGTTAAGAAAACGATATGGCGATGATAAGATACAACGTGCAATTTCTTCGGGTTATCAACTTAGAAAGTTTAATCCGTTTAATGGGCTTACGGCATAACTTTTTTTAACCACATAGAAACAGTATGTACCTCAATTGCCACACCTACTTCAGTTTTAAATATGGCACTATGTCAGTGAGAGAACTGCTGACAGAAGCACAAAACAAAGGAATAAACTCTTTTGTACTAAGTGATATTAATAACACTTCTGCATGTTTAGAGTTTGTGAGAGAGTGTCCAAAATATAATATAAAACCCATTATAGGTATAGATTTTAGAGAAGGTGCAAAACAACATTATATTGGAATTGCAAAAAATAATGATGGCTTTTTAGAACTGAATCAATACCTTTCAGCCTATTTATCAAAAGAAATTACTTTTCAAGTACAAGCTCCCGAATTTCAAAATAGTTTTGTTGTTTACCCTTTTAATACGATTCATCCCAGCATATTGAGAGAAAATGAATTTGTAGGAATACAAATTTCGGATCTGAATAAATTACTTTTTTCAGAAACAAAAAAATACCTACACAAGCTTGTAATATTACATTCGGTAACATTCCGTCATAAAAAAGATTTTAATGCACATCGTTTATTGAGAGCAATTGATAATAATACATTATTAAGCAAACTCCCTAAAACAGAGCAAGCCAATGAAAATGAGATCATGCTTACGGAGATTGATTTGTGCGCTATTTTTGAATCATACCCTGAATTGATCAGTAACACTAAAAAAATAATTGATGCTTGTCAGATTAATTTTGAATTTGGAAAAAGTAAAAATAAAAAATCGTTTACTGCCTCCCTAGCAGAAGATGAAGACTTGTTGAAAAGCCTATGTTTAAAGGGAATTGAGTATCGTTATAAAAATCCTACTCGCGCCACTTATGAACGTTTAGAAAAAGAGTTGACAGCAATTTTTGAAATGGGCTTCTGTTCTTATTTTCTTATTAATTGGGATATCGTAAATTATGCACAACGTAAAAATTATTTTTATGTGGGCAGAGGCAGTGGTGCCAATAGTTTAGCAGCATACTGTTTGAAAATAACAGATGTAGATCCCGTTGAACTTGATCTTTATTTTGAACGTTTTATTAATCCTTATCGAGTTAACCCTCCTGATTTTGATATGGATTTTTCCTGGAAAGATCGTGATGATATTACACGTTATATTTTTGAAAGGCATGGTATCGCTCATACTGCGCTATTAGCTACTTATAATACGTTTCAGTCGAGTTCTGTGATCAGAGAACTTGGTAAAGTATTCGGATTACCCAAAGCAGAAATTGATGATTTGGTTGACAATAGAAAATCGGTTCAAACTCCTGATAACATTGCTCAATTGATTTTTAAATACAGTAAACATATACATGATTTTCCTAGTCATTTAAGCATTCATGCAGGTGGGATATTAATTTCCGAACAACCGATAAATTATTATACAGCTACCAGTATGCCTCCCAAAGGCTATCCTTTAACACAGTTCAGCATGTTAGAAGCTGAAGATGTAGGACTTTATAAATTTGATATTCTTAGTCAGCGTGGTTTAGGACATATAAAAGATACTGTTGAACTGGTTAAAAAAAATAAAGGAATTGATATTGATATCCACAATATCGTTGCTTTTAAGCAGGATGAAAAAATAAAACAACTGCTTCGTACCGGAAAAACAATGGGTTGTTTTTATGTGGAATCACCTGCTATGCGTATGCTTCTGAGGAAACTCGAAACAGACACTTATTTGGGATTAGTAGCAGCAAGCTCTATTATCCGCCCCGGTGTTGCTAAATCAGGTATGATGCGTGAATATATTTTGCGGTTTAGGGATCCTGAACGAAGAAAATACATTCATCCATTAATAGGAGAGTTGATGTCGGAAACCTATGGTATCATGGTATATCAGGAAGATGTAATTAAAGTTGCACATTACTTTGCCGGACTTACATTGGCTCAGGCAGATGTAATGCGTAGAGGAATGTCGGGTAAATTCAGAGCCAGAGAAGAATTTCAAAAAGCACAACAGGATTTTTTTAGTAATTGTGAAAAACGCGGATATTCACAAGAGATCACAAATGAAGTATGGAGGCAGATAGAGAGCTTTGCAGGATATTCGTTTTCCAAAGGACACTCCGCATCGTATGCTGTTGAAAGTTATCAAAGTCTGTATTTAAAAGCCTATTTTCCGAGTGAATTTATGGTGGGAGTGATCAATAATTTTGGTGGTTTTTATCGAACAGAAAATTATATTCATGAAGCAAGAATGTCGGGAGCAGACATACTGGCGCCCTGTGTAAACAAAAGTGTACACTTAACTTCTATTACTAATGATGCTGTTTATTTAGGTTTTATTCATTTGGCGGAACTTGAAAAATCAGCAGTAGAGCTACTTTTGGAAGAGAGAGAAAAAAACGGATCTTTCAAAAATTTGGAAGATTTTATTAAACGGGTAAGTATTTCTGTAGAACAATTACGGATATTAATCCGTATCGGTGCATTTCGTTTTACTCAAAAATCAAAAAAATCACTCTTGTGGGAGATACACAGTATACTGGGTAGTCAGAAGAAAACACATCCTAAAAAGGAGCTTTTCGAAACTGCAAAAAAGGAATTTAAACTTCCTGAATTAGTTCATCATCCGAATGATGATGCATTGGATGAAATTGAAATTTTAGGTTTTCCTTTATGCTCACCATTCTCATTATTGACTGTAGTTCCGGAGAGTAATTTGAATGTAGAGGAATTACTAAAATATATAAATACCACTATTTCCATCGTTGGATATTATGTTACTCATAAAGTGACACGGACTGTAACAGGCAAGGATATGGCATTTGGAACGTTCTTAGATGCTAAAGGTTATTTTTTTGATACGACTCATTTTCCTAATCAACTTGAAAAATAT
>JAHEYA010000049.1:0-5991 GCA_023251855.1 Bacteroidota bacterium | reverse complement strand
GATTCTCCGGAAAAGCTTGCTACTTGATAAAAGGAAAGGTTGTTGAAGAATTTGGTTTCCCGAGTATTGAAGTTACGTTTATGGAAAAATGGCACGTTAGGAAAAATATTATGCAGTAAATTTTTCTATTTCCTCCATAATATAATAAGAAGCTGGTGGAGAGCCTCTTTCGACATGACAATCTATCCATTCAAAAAGATGAGGATTTTTTAAAAGATTTCGAAATTCCAATTGCAAATATTTTTTTAAGTTCTCACTTGAATTATTTAGTTCATCCCATATTACTTCTCTGTTTTCCAAAACATAAATTATATCCTCAAAATCTTGACTGGTTCTTCCATCATTCCTTCCGCGATCTTTGTGAGCTTCTAATTTTGTGGCTATAAAATACGGAGCACTCAATATCTTTACTATACTTCGTTCATCAATCTTATAATTAACAGCGTTCTCAAAACCCTCCGGATACCAGATGTTAGTAAAACCAATCGAAGGATCATTTGTAGGCATAATATCAACGATAATTCCTTGAATACGATATCGACATATTACTCCTGACCCTATGTCGTGAGAAAATCCAATTGCTCTTAGTTTTTCTTCCAGTTCAGCCCTATTTGAATAATTTAGTATTTCAATTATTACATCCACATCATCTGTTGGTCTGACTTCAAAAACCGGCCGATCTGGATAAAGTGATATTGTAGCTCCTCCAACAAAAACTACTTTTTCTTTTAAATTATCTAATGCGTTAGCAACAGCTTTTATTCTTACCGTATTAGTTTGATGGCTCATGTAAAATATGTTTTTTTAATTCATTTACTGCATATTTTATTTCCCTTATTTTTCCGACACGGATAACATCAACTAAAGCTAATAGTTTATAAAATTTTTGATCTTCTTTAACAGCTTCCGCTTGTTTTTTATAAAACGGTTCAATCATTAATCCCATTGCTTCACCTTTATTATCAGGCCAAACAAAATTCATTTCGCTAATAAAATGCTTTTTCATATCGGGATGAGAATGAGCAGTTGGAATCCCTCTTACCATAGAGCCTAGTTGCTGAGGGAAAACATATCGAACACCATGTTCTAAGAATTCTAATAAACTCTGCCGATTAACTATTTTTTTGTTATAATCAACAAGACCAGCTAACCGACTTCTATTTAAAGATTCAGAAATTTCTGAAATACTTATCCTTAATGAATTCGAAAGTCCTACCAATTGCCAATTTTGAAGGCTCATGGAGACTATTTTCAACAGAATAGCCACATCTTGTGGGCGCATACCATTATGTTTTCTCATAATGCAAATATACAACAAGTTTCTCATTTCGCAAATCGCGAAACAAGAAATTGTATAAATATTTAGTATATTTGGTCTAATAGGAGATAAAATGCAATAATTTTAAAAACAGTTTCAACAGAATTTGGCAACAACATGAAAAAAATTTTACTCCTTTTCCTTTTGACTTTAAACTTTTTAACTTATTGCTTAAAAGCTCAAACCTCCGTACCTGCCGGAAATGTTAGCGGTACCTGGACACAAGCTGGTTCTCCTTATACTATACAAGGCGACATTACAATAGTTGATGCTACTACGCTTACCATACAACCGGGCGTAACCGTAAGTTTTCAAGGTACTTACAAACTTGCTGTATTAGGGCGTTTACTTGCTATTGGTACTGCTGTAGATACCATTGTTTTTACAGCAGCAAACACCACCAATGGCTGGAAAGGAATACGTTTTGATAATACTTCTACTACAAACGATACTTCTAAAATATACTATTGCAAATTGCTTTATGGTAAAGTCTCAGGGACTTATCCCAATTATAATGGTGGTGCACTGTATTTTGATAATTTTTCGAAAGCAATTATTTCTAATAGTCGAATTTCGAACTGCTCAGCAAATAATAATGGTGGTGCTATATTTTGCACTGCGAGCGCACCTCAGATTTCAAACAATACAATTTCTTTTAATTCCTCCTTGTATAAAGGGGGTGCAATTTATTGTCAATATTACAATGCACGTATTTTCAATAATACGATTTTCAACAATATGACTACCGACCCAAATGCTAGTGGCGGTGGTATATACTGCGATGCATGCAATGCTAATATTTCCAACAATGCCATTTCCAATAACACAACATCCTATTCAAGTGGTTTTGGTAGTGGTGGTGGCGGAATTTTAATCAGCGGTGGAGGTCCAACAATATCCAACAATACCATTACAAATAATTCCGTAACAGGTGGTGGTAGCGGTGGTGGAATATTTTGTAGCAGTGGAAATCCAATTTTCACAAACAATACAATTGCTAATAATACTGCGACAAATGGTGGTGGAATTTGTTTTAGAAATTCATCCAGCCCATCATTAAACAATTGTATTTTATGGGGTAATGCCGCAAATACAAGCGGAGCAGGAGTGTTTCTGGAGGACGAAGCAAGCGACCCACAATTTTCATACTCCGATGTACAAGGTGGTACGGCTGCTTTTGGACTGAATGGAAATACCTATACAGGTAACTACTCAAACAATATAAACACTGACCCATTATTTGTTTCTCCCTCAGGAGGTGCTGGTAGCGGCTTTAACGGAACAAGTGCTAACTGGACCTTACAAAATACTTCCCCGTGTATAAATACCGGAGATCCTTTTGGTACGTATGCTTCAACTGATAAAGCAGGTAATGCACGTGTAACCGTTTGTAGAATAGACATGGGTGCATATGAATACCAAAATGGCACTCCTCTTTCTGCAACAATTACTCAAGGTGCTCAAATACTTTGTTATGGAGATTCTACAGCCACCGCAACAGTGGCAGCTGCCGGTGGAAGTGGTGTTTATTCCTATGTGTGGAATACCGCCCCTTTTGGGAATAGTGCAACTGCTATACATCTGGGTGCAGGTACTTCTAGCGTAACCGTTACTGAAAATGGTTTTGGTTGTTCTATTACCAAAACCGTTGTTATAGGGCAACCTGCACAACTAACTTTTACTGCAACACCATCAAATGAAATTTGCAATGGGGCAAATGGAGGAAGCATAATAGTAACTGCAACCGGAGGTACCGGAGCATACTCCTATTCAAAAAATGGAGGAAGCACCTACCAATCCTCCGCTATATTTTCGGGACTAGGAGCAGGCAGTTACCAAGTTGTAGTAAAAGATGCAAATAATTGTGTTACACCTGCACAAGCTGTTACTATTACTCAGCCTATCGCAATAACATTTACAACAATTCAAAGCAATGTACTTTGTTATAATGGAACCTCCGGAAGTATTACCGTTACTGCAAGTGGTGGTACCGGTGGATTGTTCTACTCAAAAAATGGAGGCAGTTCTTACCAATCATCCAATATCCTTTCAGGACTCTCAGTTGGCACGTATCAAGTAATAGTTAGTGATGCACACAATTGTGTTTCCACAATACAAAACGTTACTATCACTCAGCCTTCGGCAATTCTTTTTTCAACAGTTGATACAAATGTAACCTGTCACTCCTCAAGTAATGGAAGTATAACCATTGCTGCATCAGGTGGTACCGGGCTTTTACAATATTCAAAAGACAATGGAACTACATTTCAAACGACTTCACATTTTTCAAATTTGCCTGTAGCAATTTATTCAATTGTTGTAAAAGATGCCAATAACTGTTTAACAGCAGCTTATGCGGATACTATCATTCAGTCAAGTGCAATTTTACTTTCACCCACTCATACTAATGTACTATGTCACGGACAAGCCAATGGCACTGCTGTTGCCAATCCAACTGGTGGTAGTGGGCCAGTCACTTATTTATGGAACTCTACCCCAAGTCAAAATACAGATACAGCCACCAATCTTGCTGCAGGTACATACACGATTACAGTTAACGATTCACTTAATTGTCCGGCAACAGCTACGGTTGTTATTACACAGCCTGCAGCATTATCACTTGCAGCAACAAAAATAAATGCTTCCTGTACTAATAATGATGGAACTATAAGTATTGTTCCGTCAGGTGGTACAGCACCTTATCACTATTCATGGTCCAACAGCAGCACCAATTCAAGTATTACCGGTTTGAGTAGTGGAACATATAGTTTATCCGTACATGATACAAATGGTTGTGCTGCCGCAGATACGCTTGTAATTAATAATTCCACTGTACCTACTGCCATTCAAATTTGTATGGTTACTGTTGATAGTGCTTCAACAAAAAATGTGATTGCTTGGGAAAAGCCTACTAACGCACCAATTGACAGCTTTCGGATTTACAGAGAAATAGCAAGTGTTTACACGCATATTGGAAGTGTGGCTTATACTGCATTAAGTGAATTCAATGACAATACCAATGGAATCAACCCGAATGCCACTTTTTACAAATATAAATTATCGGTAGTTGATACGTGTGGAAATGAAAGTTTGTTAAGTACTGTTCATCAAACCGTGCATCTTCAGCTGGGTTTGGCATTTCCATCGGGAGTTAATTTGAGTTGGAGTGATTATACAGGATTTACATTTTCGGAATACCGCATACTGCGTGATGATTTAGGCAATGGCATTTGGCATGTTTTGGATTCGGTGGGTTATGGTATCAGTACGTATACAAATCATGATGCTTTGCAGAATGCACGTTACATCGTAGAAGCGAAAAGACCCACTGCTTGTGTTTCCACACGATCTGTTACACGTACTGCTTCAAAATCAAATACAGCCTTACAAACTACAGGTATTGATGAATTGACCAATGAAATGAATGTGCTGATTTCACCGAATCCAAGCAATGGCAAATTTGTTTTGTTAATTGAAAACAGACAATTAAAAACAGATAATTTAAAAATATCTATTTATAATTTGTTGGGAGAACAAATTTATTTATCAGCCATAACTCCACTCTCTAAAGGGAAAGAAGCAGGGTGGGAGGTAAATCTTTCAAGTACTACCAAAGGAATTTATTTTGTAAAAATTTCTGATGGAACAAAAGTATATTCGAGAAAAATTGTTGTTCAGTAATTAAATTGATTTGGGTATTGCGTCCAGCAGTTTGGCGTAGCGTCCCGCTACGCCAATTTTAACAAGGCTTCTAGCCTTGCTACGCTCAAAAAAGAAATAAAACCTCTGCTATGAAAAACGTACTTACAATAATTATTACTCTTTTATTGATGGAGTCATTGGCTTTTGCTACCTGTAAAGCGCAAAACGATAGCGCTTTTCATAAAAATAATATTTCCAAAAATGTTGTTTATATAGAAGCATTGAATAGTGGATATAGTTTTTTTTATGAATATAATCTTTGGGGAACGGTAAATTATGAAAGAACAATAATTTATTCAGAAGAATTTAACTGTGCTATAAGGATGGGATTTGGTTACGATGCTTTTTTTTCTCAAAATGTTTCTCATATTTATAAGCTAGATGGAGCTTTTTACACTTTACCTATTACATTTAATTTCATCGACAACCCTCGTGGTAATCATCATACAGATGCAGGTTTGGGAGTAATATTAAACAATCATGGATGGGATGGACATAGAATTTTCGGAGTGGGTTATATTGGAAATCTTAAATATCGCTACCAAAAAAAAACGAAAGGAATTTATTTTTCTGCAGGTTGGACTCCGACCGTTTATTTTGATCATCACATTACTCAAGGTATTAATAATTTTATTTTTGGTACTATGGATGTTCTTCTCAATTTGGCTACTATGGGAATGAGTATTGGTTATCACTTTTAAAGACAAACAAAATGAAATCAAAAGCGTAGCGGGACGCTACGCTCAACTGAGTATAAAAACAAGACAATGCTTTAGACCCTCGTTCAACGTAGGGTCTAAAAATAAAACAAGGCAGTTGGGCGTAGCGTCCCGCTACGTCAATTTTAACAATGCTTCTAGCCTGAAAGGTTTGTACAAACTAAAAAAAATAAAAAAATGTCAACTGGTTATCAAATAAAAGAACAAGACAAACTTCATTTTGTAACACTTCAAGTAGTTGAATGGGTAGAT
>JAHEYA010000353.1 GCA_023251855.1 Bacteroidota bacterium | reverse complement strand
CGATAGTTTGATATTGGCTTCCCCGTTTGTATTTACCTATTTATATCTGGTAAAATTATAGGCCAAAAAAAGATGGCCTAACAGGGACTCACCTTTTGGGGTTACTTAGGCTGGGTCATATCCGAGTTTTTCTCTCACACGTTTTAATGTAGCTGTGGCAATTACACGCGCTTTATCCGCACCAGCTTTTAGTCTGGTATGCAACTCTGCACGGTTATTCATATAGTGATTGTACAATTCGCGTTGTTGCTTAAATTTTTCCAATATCAATTCGTATAAAGCCGTTTTCGCACTACCATATCCATATCCACCACGAACATAATTTTCACGCATTTCAATAATTTGTTGTTGGTTTGCAATTAATTTAAATAAAGCAAATACATTGCAAGTATCAGTATTTTTAGGTGCTTCCAGAGGGGTTGTATCGGTAATAATACCCATCACTACTTTTTTTAATTCTTTTTCCGGAAGAAAAATATTGATGAAATTATTTAATGATTTACTCATTTTTTGTCCATCCGTACCGGGGACAAGCATCACTGCTTCTTCAATTTTAGCTTGAGGTATTACAAATACATCACCATATTTATGATTGACTTTTTCAGCAATATCTCTTGTCATTTCAAGGTGCTGTACCTGGTCTTTACCAACAGGAACAAAGTCAGCATCATATAAAATTATATCTGCTGCCATCAACACGGGGTATGTAAATAACCCTGCATTTACATCTGCTAAGCGATCAGATTTGTCTTTGAACGAGTGCGCATTTGCAAGCATCGGAAATGGCGTAAAACAATTCAAATACCACGTTAATTCACATACTTCAGGCACATCACTCTGGCGATAAAAAATATTTTTATCCGTATCAAAACCAAAAGCCAGCCAGGCTGCGGCAACAGAATCAGTGCTGTTTTTTATAAACTCAGCATCTTTAATAGTTGTAAGAGCATGCAAATCCGCAATAAAAAAAAGAGAATCATTTCCGGATTGTTTTGACAATTCAATAGCCGGTATGATTGCTCCTAAAATATTTCCAAGATGAGGAATGTTTGTACTTTGCACTCCGGTAAGTATTCGTGCCATTGATAAATTAATTAGCGTATTTTTTTATTGATATTTATTTTCAAAGATACTGTTTATTCAAAAGTATAAAGAGGGTCAATTAAAAATTGACTTTAAAACCCTTTCTGTTGCACCGATGCGTGATGACACATAATTTTTTGAGGAGAATGATGCCATTTTTAAAACTTCCAAATCTGAAAGCAAATCAATTACTTTTTTTAATTCATCAACAGATCTAACAGAAAAGGCACCACCAAATTGGACAAGCTCTTTTGCTTCATTAAAATCGTTATAATTTGGCCCGAAAATTATTGGTAAACCAAATGTTGCCGGTTCTAAAATATTATGGATACCTTTTCCAAACCCTCCTCCAACGTAAGCAATGGTAGCATATTGATAAATAGATGAAAGTATTCCAATGTTATCAATAATTAAAACATCAAAGCTTGAAATATCTTTTTGACTTGATTCAGAATACCTTACAATTGAAAAGGAATCAAATTTTTTGATTATGGATTTAATATGATTTTCATCGATCTCATGTGGGGCAATAATTAGCTTGTAGTTTGTGGTTTGTAGTTTATTATTGTTTGAAAAAACAGAAATAATTTTTTCATCTTCTTCCCAAGTACTTCCTCCAATTATCACCTTCTTATTTGCGACAAATTTTTTGACAATTTCATTTTGTTTCAAATTTTTTGAAATCTCAAAAACTCTATCAAAACGTGTATCTCCTGTTACTGTTACATTGCTATAACCCATTGATTTTAGTGATTGTTCGGATTGTTTATCCTGTAAATAAAAACTGGTAAAACAGTTCAGTTGTTTAGTAAACCAACTGCCATACCATTTTAAAAAATAATGGTCGTCTCTAAAAACACCACTTACCAAATAAGTTGGCACTTCTTTTTTTTTAAGTACATTCAAATAGTTGAACCAAAAGTCATACTTAACGAAGAAAGCAGCCTTTGGTTTTATTAATTCTATAAACTGTTCTGCATTGCCAGGTGTATCAATTGGTAGATAAAAAACATGATCAACACCATCATGGCCTTTTTGAATTTCGTATCCGGAAGGAGAAAAAAAAGTGAGAACAATTTTAGTTAACGGTTTTTGCCTTTTTATGCTTTCCATTAATGGACGACCTTGTTCAAATTCTCCAAGCGAAGAGCAGTGAAACCAAAACAATTCAGGCTGTGAGGTTGGAAGGGAAGAAAGTTCGGATTTTATTTTTTGAAAAATATTTTTTCTTCCATCAACCCATAACTTCGCTTTGGAATTAAATGGTGAAGCAATATGAATCAAAAGACCATAAAGGCGTATTAATACGTTATATAAAATTTCCATTTTTTTAATACGTGTAAAATTCCTTTGGAGCTTTTTTGTATAAAGGCAGAATCCACGCAACTTTCCCTCCATATAAAATATCCAATCGTTTTTGGATATCTTGTTTCATCAAGTCGTAATCATAGCTTCTGCGGTTTTGAGTGAACCCTTGCATACATTCAAAACCAAAATAAAAATTGAGTAACCGATTATTGCTTAAATACAGATATCCTATATTTTCACTTAATAATAAACCATTTGTTAAACGATCATACCCTTTTTTGTATTCCGTAGATAGTTGAGGTACCGTATTACCAATAGTTTCGATACGTATTCTATGCTGAATAAAACCTAAACCAATATTAATAACAACTCCCGAATTCGGGTTTGGTTTTTTAAAAGAAAACATTCTTCCTCCGGTAACCGAAATTGTAAACCCTCGTTCATACAAACGGATATCAGCAAACTCCCCATTTTGACCGACTATAGAACCGTCAGGATCAGAAATGCTATCAAAAAGTCCGGTTTCCTTAACATTGTTACCAAAAATAAAACTGCCATTTACACCAAAGGTCCAATACTTCTTTGTTTTAAAATCCACATTTAATTGAAGAGAGGAATTATTGCCGAAACGTATTGCCATATCGCCATCAGCAATTTGATACCCATACGAAAAACCCACAAAAGGAGTATAAATAGAGGAATCTTTTATGCTTACTTGAGCAGATAAATTGAAAGAAGTAAAAACAACAAAAGAAGATAGAAAAAATACTTTTTTCATTCCGATAAAAATATCAGCGAATATACATTTTTCTAACGAATATGCCTCTCAGAAAAGTGTTTCAAATTCGAATTCCTATTGCAATAGCTATAGTACAAGCATAATATTTTCGTTATATTCGCACCTTAAAATAAAATTTTGTGATGGAAAAGGTATCAAACAAAATACAGATGGTTGACTTAAAAAGTCAATACAAAAAAATTAAAACGGATGTAGATGCTGCTATACAGAATGTATTAAATAGTTCTGCTTTTATAAACGGACCGGATGTAAAAGCATTTCAAACAGAACTTGCACACTACCTTGGTGTAAAGCATGTAATAGCTTGTGCTAACGGAACTGATGCTTTGCAAATTGCAATGATGGCACTTGATCTCAAACCTGGTGATGAAGTAATCACTGCTGATTTTACCTAT
>JAHEYA010000352.1 GCA_023251855.1 Bacteroidota bacterium | reverse complement strand
AAATTTTCCATTACTTGTTTGGTCTCCGTTTTTATATCACCAATCATTAACTCTCCTGTAACCGGGTGCTTACCCACTTGTCCGCTTACAAAAAGCATATTCCCTTTTAATACAGCATGACTGTATGGTCCAATAGGTGCAGGTGCATTTTTTGATGTGATGATTTTTTTCATATACTACGAATTACGAATTTTCTCGAATTACGAATCTGTGTTTAATTGTTTATTGTGAATTACTCACTTGTTGCCCCCTCTCCGAGTTTATCCTGAGCTTTTGCCGAAGGAGAGAGGGGAGGGCAAACAGTCTGTGGCTGTTTGAGCCAGTTTGCGAAAAGGGGTGAGGGTTTTTTATTTATAATCATACCAATCTTTTTTTCTTGTCAGCTTCATATCCTTTAACGTTGCCGATTTGATATTAATATCTAAATTAAAACTCTGACCAAAACCGAATGGAACCCATCTAAAACGCATTTCCCAGCAATGTAAATCGCGGTATATATTAATATTGGTAACTGTAAATTTTTTGTTTGTAAAATCATATCCTGATGATACACTTATTTTCCAGTTTTTTGTGACACTTACATCCCCGCTAAAATTCGCTGATTGAATAATTTTTTTTGTTAAAACAGCTGCAACATAAGATGTACTGTAATCTGCGTTATAATAAAAATTTAGTGTCCAGGGAATATTAAAATCAACATACGCATCAGGATGAGCATTCACATAATCTACTTCATCCTTATTGCTTTTATCAGTTGTTTTCTTTTTTGTTTGCCCTTCTTTACTTCTCAGGCTTGTACTTAATGATAATCCTGCAGCTGTTAATCGCCCTAATCTTCTGCCCGACAGGTCAGAAAATGTTTGAGCGGATTTTTTATACCATTCATAATAATCAACTCGCCTACCGGCTGAATCCACTTGATAAGGATCAATTGTAGCCTTAGCATTTACATCAAGTAATTTAAATAATTTGGTACGCCCATTTATATTTATAGTTGACCATTTGAATTCCTTTCCTGCAATATTATAGGAAGAACCAATACTCAAATTATCAATCAATGACACTTTTTTGAATGTAGAACCCGAATCATTTTGTTGTTTTATTTTTGCTTCTAATGTATTGTTCAAACCAAATGATAACAATCCTGAATTACCAACTGGTGGTGCTCCATAGATTCCATTTTGAAAACGGGTGTAGCTGTCGGTTTTTCCCAAACTGTCAATTTGTATCTCATGATAATAACCATATTGACTTTCACTAAAATCAGGTCGATAGCTTGCAGTAACCGATGGTGTAGCCACATGCCGTATCTGTTTTAACCGTTTGGTTCTGAAAAAATAATCTCCATACAAACGTGTATTTATTCCTGTTGATAAACTATAATCATTGGCCATTTCAAAACCATTAACAGTATCTGTAACTAATGCTTTCTTATCCGCATCGTAATGTTTGCGAATGCTTTGATAATAAATACTGCTTCCGCTACTAATGGAAGGGCTTACGGTAAAATATTTCAATACATTGAATGAAGTACTTATTGGAACCTGAATCCTAGCCCCATTTTGCATGTGTTGCAAGGTACTGTTGGTAAAAACTACTGAATCTCCTGAATGGATCTCATTACGGGCATTTGCAGTTGCACTCACTCCGATTTTATCATACCACCTGTTCCCAACACGGGTATTACTCTTAAAAGGAAAGATACGGTTCATGCTTAGTGCCAACTCCGGTAAACTGATATCTACCTTTTTTGTGATTGTATTCTGACTATGCAATGCGTTAGCAGAAAAGTTAAATGGTGTTCCTGTTAAGGTTTTTGAGTAAGAAATATTTGATTGTAGTGTATTGGATAAATAATTGTTTGTACCAATACTGTTGAATTTGTTATAAGAGCTGCTTCCTGCATTTACACTCGCTGAAAATCGGCTGTTGGGACTCGCCTTTGGATCTTGTGAATGGGTCCAGCGAATTAAAAAATCATTGTGTTTGGTTGAATTGGGTAATTCCAGGTCACCATCAATAATACGTGAATAGCTTAAATTTAAATTACCACTATAATGATACCTGTTATTATAATTGCTGTATGCCCTTGCACCATAACTTCCATTTGCATAGATATCGCCTCTTAATGCGAGATCAACATATTCGCTTGCCCCGAAATAAAAACCACCATCCTTTAAAAAAAAGCCCCATTGATTTGATTCACCATAAGCAGGTAAAAGTATTCCTGAGGCTCTCCCTTTTTTGTTGGGAAAAAAACCAAAAGGAAGCACCAATGGAGTTGGTACATCCGCAATATACAACTCAGCAGGTCCTGTGATAATTTTATCTTCCGGTATCACTTTGATTTTTTTTGCTCCAATGTAAAAATGGGGCTCTTCTAAATCACAAGTAGTATATTTTCCGTGAGCAACATAATATACGTTGTTGCTGTCTTTTTTAATATCTCGCCCGTGGATATAGCCATCTCCCTGTTGGGTAATTACATCTTTAATCTTTCCTTTTTTTGTTTTGAAATTATAAGTGATCTCTCCGGCATTAAATTTTTCTCCGTTTTGGGTGGATATAGGCTTCTGTACTATCTTTCCGCTACTGTCGGGTATGCCTCTTGAAAACAATACATTTTTATCAAAATCCAGTTCAATATAACCCGCTTCCAGCTTCATATCTTCATATACTACCACCGCATTGTTATACAGATATGCTTTTTTATTTTCCATATCAAATATCAATGAATCACTTGAGTTGTAAGTTATTTTATTCTTTAAAAATGAATTATCCTCAGAGGATTTAATGGAAGTATCAATAGCAACAACTGTATCTTTTATAGTGCTGATTTTGTTAGCCTTTTCTGTTATATCTTTTGGTCCACTTATTTTTGAAGAATAGGCGTAATCTACCGTAGTTATTAACAAACAAATCAGGATAAAAAATATTTTAAGAGAAAATGATTGCAATTTTAAAACTATTTTTGTGTTGTGTACTGACTATTAAGGCTCAAAACTAACTAAAAAAAGCTGTTGAATTGTTGAATTATTATTTGTTTTATTGATGGTCGTTTGTCGATTACTTGTTACTGATTAGTCATTGCCCTTTTGCCTATTGAATTTTGAATTTTTTGTCTTTTAAAAAACGTTGAAAAAATATACTCATATATTACTTCTGTTGCTATCCTGCTTTTTAGGGAGTGCATTCTCTTCAAAAACTGAACCAGCTTTTGGTGTTAAAGTAATTGTTATTGATGCCGGCCATGGTGGTAAAGATCCCGGATGCCATGGAAGTAAAGTAAATGAAAAGGATGTAGCCCTTGCTGTTGCTCTTAAATTGGGCACATACATTGAAGAAAATATGAAAGATGTAAAAGTAGTATACACCCGTAATACCGATGTTTTTGTTGAATTACAGGAACGTGCAGCCATTGCCAACAGAGCCAAAGCCGATTTGTTTGTTTCAATTCATTGTAATTCCGCCTGCGTTAGAGGTAAAAAGCATAAACCGGATATTTGCAGAGATCAGGTAAATGGCTGCGAAACCTATGTAATGGGGATTAAAAATGAAAAAGGAAAGTTGGATATTGCCAAACGTG
>JAHEYA010000351.1 GCA_023251855.1 Bacteroidota bacterium | reverse complement strand
TTCGGTGTTGGATATTGTAGCAGTGCTTACCAACCAAGATGACTACAGCAAAAACCGTAACTATTGGAAATACCTTAAAGCCAAGCTAAAGAAAGAAGGCAGTCAGTTGGGTAGTGCGACTACCCAACTGAAATTAACTGCGGCAGACGGTAAACAATATAAATCCGATATGCTCGACTACAAAGGCATTATCGCTTTGGGAAAAACATTTCCCGGAACAAAAGCCAATCGCTTTATTGATTGGTTTACCTACAGCGATGAAAGTATAGACGGTAAAAGTAAAACAAAGGCTTATGCACTGTTCGAAAGTTCGTTTATCAACAGTATAGAAGTAGGCACAGCCAAAGGCTTACAACAAATACATGCCTATTTGTTTGGTGGCTTGTATGATTTTGCAGGACAAATCAGACAAAAAAATATCTCGAAAGGAGGTTTTCATTTTGCAACATCACGCTTTCTTGGCAATACACTTACACAAATAGACGCAATGCCGGAAACCACATTTGATGAAATAGTTGCTAAATATGTAGAAATGAACATTGCTCACCCATTTATGGAAGGCAACGGTCGTAGCACCCGAATATGGCTTGATTTGTTATTAAAAAAGCGCCTGAAAAAATGTGTTGATTGGAGTAAAATTGGCAAGAACTATTATATGAACGCAATGATGAAGAGTCCGCTAAACAGTAGTGTCCTAAAAAAATTACTAAAAAACGCTTTAACCAATCAAATCAACAGCAGAGAAATGTTTATGAAAGGAATTGACTATTCGTATTACTACGAAGAATAATGGATAATGGGCAATGGATAATGAAAATGAAAGCGGACGCTTAACTAAGTTAACTCAAAAAATAATAATAAAATGGCAAAACAAATCTTTATCAATTTAGCAGTAAAAGACGTTCAAAAATCTATGGACTTTTATACTGCATTAGGATTTTCAAATAATCCACAATTTTCAGACGAATCAGGAAAATGTATGGTTTGGAGTGAGAATATTTTTGTGATGATACTAACTCACGAAAAGTTTAAAAATTTTACGACTAAACCCATTGCAAACACTAAATCAAATATTGCAGGACTTTTTTCATTGTCAGTTGACAGTATAGATGAAATAAATAACATTGTAAACAATGGACTTAAAGCAGGTGGAATTGAACCAAACGAAATGAAAGATTATGGTTTTATGCAACAACGAACCATAGAAGATTTTGACGGACACACTTGGGAAGTTTTTTATATGGATATTTCAAAGTTCCCAAAAGAACAACCAAAAGAATAACATTTGAAACGAACAGCCCACCTCTCTGAAATTATCTCGCTGCTCTCGGCTTCCCTGACCATTTTTTCTGATTATTATTTCCAAAGGATTTAGGCCGTGAATGCCCAAAATTGCCTCTCCCTTGCTGTTTGGGAGCTTTTACAGGATTATGGTCCATCAGTGGAAAAGGATGATTCTCAATAACCAGAATTTTTTTTGAAATTAGTTTTTCTACATCTCTCAAATATTCTTTTTCTTCTGCATCACAAAATGAATAGGCTGTTCCTTTCGCTCCTGCCCTACCTGTTCTACCGATCCGATGAACATACGTTTCTGCAATATTCGACATCTCATAATTGATAACATATTCAAGATCATCCACATCAATTCCACGTGCTGCAATATCAGTTGCTACAAGTACTCTCGTTGTTTGTGCTTTAAAATTGGTTAACGCTCTTTGTCTGGCATTTTGCGCTTTGTTGCCATGTATCGCTTCAGCTTTTATATTATGTTTCAATAATATTTTCACCACTTTATCCGCACCATGCTTGGTTCTTGTAAATACAAGAGCTGTTTTAATTGCCTTATCTTTTAATATCTCGATCAATAAAGCATTCTTATTTCCTTTATCCACAAAGTAAACAAACTGTTTGATGATATCTACTGTTGATGAAACCGGGGTAACCGAAACCTTGGAAGGATTATCCAATATTGTACTTGCCAGCTTAATTATTTCAGGGGGCATTGTTGCAGAAAAGAAAAGTGATTGTCTTTTTTTCGGAAGTACAGTTAACAATCTTTTTACATCATGTATAAAACCCATATCTAACATACGGTCTGCTTCGTCCAACACAAATAGTTCCACATCACGCAAAGTCAAATGTCCCTGGTTCATCAGATCTAACAAACGACCCGGTGTTGCAACTACAATATCAACACCATTGCGTAATGCAGCTACCTGTGGGTTTTGATTTACACCACCAAAAATCACAGTACATGTTAATCCGGTATGTCTTCCGTATGCTCTAAAGCTATCACCAATCTGAATTGCTAACTCGCGTGTTGGTGTAACAATAAGACTTCTCACTCTTTTCTTTTGCCCAAATACTTTATTTGCACTCAATAATTGCAGTATAGGAATAGCAAATGCAGCTGTTTTTCCGGTTCCTGTTTGAGCACAACCCAACAGATCTGTCCCTTGCAAAACAATTGGAATAGCCTGTGCCTGAATAGGTGTTGGTGTTGTATAACCCTCTTCCTGAACAGCTTTTAAAATTGGTTCGATTATATTTAATGATTGAAACAGCATTTGGTTTTTAGTTTTAAATGATTTTTTTGTAAATAATTTTATGGGTTTGACCTGACAATAGAACTCATAGAAACACTAAAAAATTCTTAGTCAGACTTAGTGCCCTTAGTGCCTTAGTGGTTATTTTTTTTAGAACTACACTTAAGTCAAAAATAAAAATGCCCGTCCGGTACAACAGGGACGGGCATTTTTCAGATTATCAATTCTTATTTAATCTTAAAAGCTGCTTTTACTTTGGCAACATAATCTAATTTTTCCCAGGTAAATAATTCAACTTTCACTTTCTTTTCTTCACCATTTGGTGATTTGAAAGATTTAGATACCACTTCATTTTTACGTCCCATATGGCCATAAGCAGCAGTTTCACTATAAATAGGATTACGTAATTTTAAACGTTGTTCGATAAAATAAGGACGCATATCAAAAACACTTTCAACTAATTTTGAAATTTGTCCATCATTCATTTTAACTTTTGCAGTACCATACGTATTTACATAAATGCCCATTGGTTTTGCAACACCAATTGCATAAGATACTTGTACCAAAATTTCTGAACAAACACCTGCTGCAACCATATTTTTTGCAATATGACGTGTTGCATAGGCCGCTGAACGATCTACTTTCGAAGGATCTTTACCGGAAAAAGCTCCTCCTCCATGTGCACCTTTTCCTCCGTAGGTATCTACAATTATTTTACGGCCAGTTAAACCGGTATCACCATGCGGACCACCAATTACAAACTTTCCGGTTGGATTAATATGATATGCGATCTTATCATTGAATAAATGAGCAAATTTTTTGTATTTAGTTTTTACCCGTGGAATTAAAATTGAAATGATCTCACTTTTAATTTTTGCCAACATTTTTGCTTCTGAATCAAAATCATCATGTTGTGTTGAAACCACAATAGCATCAATACGTACAGGAACATTTTTATCATTGTATTCTAATGTCACCTGAGATTTTGCATCCGGACGTAAATAGTTGATTTGTTTGTTTTCTCTACGCAATGCAGCTAATTCAATTAATATTTTATGCGC
>JAHEYA010000350.1 GCA_023251855.1 Bacteroidota bacterium | reverse complement strand
TTCCTCCCCAATAATTCCAAAAAACTGAACCTGATTCAAAGCCGGGATTCGTACAAGGAGATCCACAGTTGAGCGGTGCAGGATTGGGATTATTCGAATAGCTTTTTTCTTGAAAATCAACAATTTCATCTCTTTTTTTTTTGAAAATTTTCAAAGTATTCCTTATAAATAGGCTGTAAAGAGGATAAATAAATTTTTACATCTATCTCTGTAAGTATCTTTCCTGTCCCAATTCTATATGTTAATTCTTCATAATCTTTTTTCCATTCGTGGCTAACGTACCTCTTAAAATAGAGCATATCGTTCAAATTGCCATCGGAACTAATTATCACATAATTCATAAAACTTTGCACGTTCGCCTTTTCCAACAGGATGGCTGTTTTATGCAAATAGGTTATCCATAGATTATCAGGGATTCTGTATGAATTGTTTGAAATTTGAGATTTATCTGGTTGGGTTTGAGAAAAAAGAGAAAAAAGAGAACAAATAAAAAATATAAGGAAGGATAATTTTAAACGTATGCATTTATTTAGCATTTGGCAGGAGGAAGTTTAGTAGTGCGATAGTTTAATGTGTTGCTGATGACATTTTTATTTTTATCGAATAGTTGGAGAATTGTTATCTTACCAAAGTAACGGTGCCAATGTAATTGTGTATTTTATTGAATACATCTGTGAGTTGAACTTTCCATATAAATACGTCAATTTGGGATGAGGTATTACCTCCATTAGCTTTACCATCCCATGTATCATCCAGCTCATTTCCATGGAAAATCATATTTCCCCAGCGGTCGAAAATCCACATATCATATTTTTCAATTCCAATACCGGAGCCAAAGAAATAATCGTTATGGCCATCACCATTAGGTGTAAAGGCATTTGGGATATAAAAAGTAAATTCAGGTCCAACATATATGGGGTGAGCAACAGTATCGAGACATCCGTAGGCATTTTTGACTATTAGCGTAACTAAATAGCTGGATGATGTTTCGTGGGGGTATTCATGAACGGGACTTGAAGGGCCAGGGGCTATGCTGTCGCCATCGCCAAAGTTCCAGTTCCAATAGTTAACATCTGTTGAAGATTGATTAACAAAAGTTATAACGGGATTAATTACTGTTGCAGAACCTGGGTCTGGACTAAATTCGGCAACAGGCAGGTTATAAACTTCTATCATTTGAGGACTTGTTAAAAAGGAAGTACATCCCTGATTTGATTCAACTGTAAGTTTAATATCATAGAGACCGGGGGTGGTAAAGCAATTACCAGGATTAGGAGAAGTTGAACCGGAACCACCATCACCAAAGTCCCATATCCAGGAAACGATACTATCGCCTCCTTCAACGTAGGAAGAATCAGTAAAGTTGACGCAGTGTGCTGTGCATCCGCTGGGGTTGTCAGCAGTAAAGTTTACAACCGGGTTTTGATAAAAATGGAATTTAACACTTGAGGAAGAAAAGGTGCAAGGCCCTGTTGGGTCATCGGTAGTTAAAGTAAGAAGTACGGAATCTGCGTCATATTCAGCTGAGGTTGGTGTATATACTGCATTTAAAGCAGTATTATTGGGTGAAAAAGTGCCATTGCCACCGCTCCATGTTCCGCTGGTAGCGGTGCCACCAATAGAACTGGCAAGTGTAATGGTTGCTCCTACACAAACATATTGTGGTGAGCCCGCATTAGCGGTGGGTTGTTGGTTAATTGTAATAGCCATTTGATCATTAAGGCTTGGGCATGGGCCTGCAGGATTGTCTGTGGTGAATGTTAGTGAAACAGTTCCTGAAGTAGCTTCTGCTGTAGTTGGAGTATAAACAGCATTGGGGTTTGTATTGTTGGGGGCATAAGTGCCGTTACCACCCGTCCAAAAGCCACTGCTGGCAGCTCCACCAATACTTCCTGCCAAGGTTACAGTGTTACCAAAACAGATTGTTTGGTCTATGCCTGCTGAAACTGTAGCTTCGGGGTTAATAGTTATTGTTACCTGATCACTCACTGCGGGGCAGGGACCAGCAGGATCATTGGTTGTAAATGTTAATGTAACCAATCCTGCACTAATTTCAGCAGCACTTGGGGTGTAGGTGCAATTTAGGCTTGTATTATTGGGGTTATACGTACCAGTTCCTCCGATCCAGGTACCACCCGTTGCAGCACCACTTGGGGTAGCTGTAAGGCTAGCAGTTTCATTGCTGCAAATTATTTGGTCAGGGATAACATTTACAAAAGCCGTAGGATATTCAACCACCGTATAGCTTATCATTTTTACGCAACCGGAAGCAGATTGCATTGTGACGTTATACGTTCCGGGTTGAGAAACAGTAATGATCTGACCTGTATAGGGACCTCCCGGGCCTGTCCAGTTATACGTATTATTGTCTTCTAACGGAGCGGTAAGTGTAGCGGTTCCACCTGCACATAGAGAATCTTGCTGAGTAACGATCAAGGCGCTACATTCAGTATTAAGATAGCCATAACCATAATGCCCGCCCTGGGTACAATCAGCGCTTGTAAACCTTATGGTAACGGGAGAACCTATATGAGCCACCAGATCAACACTGACAGTTGACCAGGGTTTATACTGTACATCGGGGCAGCCAGGCGAGTTTTCAAAATTTAGTCCCGATTGCCCGGCTACATAAGTTATAGTAGTGCAGGGTATTGGATTGCCAAGTGAGTCTAATATTTCCACTTTAAAAAAGGGTTGGTCAGCCTGGGAATGGTTTGGATTTTCTAATACAACAGCATATTGATAAGTAAACACGTTGTTGGATGTAGAAGGAATAAATATGGTTTCAATACGTTCGGCTTCCGCCCCAACTAGTGCGTTTCCCAAACGACAGGAATAAGTTCCCTGAACTTGCCCGGGCATAGGAGGTGCAACTACAGGAAATCCACCGCAGGGATCCGTTCCATTGCCGGTAACAATGGTATGTCGGGCATTAGGGTCGCTGAGTGATGCATTTATTCCGTTAGAAACAAAGCCATTAGTGCCACAGCATCCAGGGTTTGAGCCTGTTTCTCCTGTCCAGTCGGACAGGTCGCCTGTTTCAAAATCGATATTGCCACATTCTCCTGATGCGACAGTGGGTGGAACAAAGGGTATGCTTTTTTGCCAGGTACCATTTTTTTTGCTGATAAATTCCTGTTTTTTGTATTCGAGAAATCTGGCATAAGTGTGAGGATATTTTAGTTCAGAACCTTCTTTTTGACGAAATTCTTCGAGTGTTTTTGCTTCGTCAAATTTTTCTAAAAGGTTATTATAAGAGGTGTTTTGCCCTTTCAGGACGAGTGCTCCCTCCATCAGGATTATTAATGTAAAAATTCCAATATTTTTTCTGGAAAAGTATGCATACGAATTTTGCAGGAATGTATTAATGAGTAATTTTTTTTTCATTTGCTTACTCTAAAGGTTTACGAAGATAAATAAAACGTATGAAAAATAAAACCTGTAACAGTGAATAATTTAATATTATTCGTTTTGTTCAGATATGCAAGATACAATCGGGGTCAATAAAGTTGCAATGATTTGGAATATAAAATTTGAATGAAAGCGAATATAGTTGGTTGATTTATAGTCGGTAATGTGTGTGAAATTCTTAAATATTTATTGCTTTATACTGTGTGTGTTCTTTTTCC
>JAHEYA010000048.1 GCA_023251855.1 Bacteroidota bacterium | reverse complement strand
TTAAGTGAAATTGGTTTCAGACAAAAATTGTATACTAATAAACCAATTAATTTTAAAAATGTAAAAAGAATTCAGGAAAAACTGGTTACTTATTATGAAAACAATGGTTATCCATTTGCTTCCGTAAAGCTTGATAGTATTATTATTTCGGAGGGGAGTATTGCAGCTCAACTCAAACTGACCAAAAATTCGGAAGAAAAAATTGATAGCATTATTATCAGAGGTTCGGCAAAAATTGCTCCCATATATATTTATAACTATCTAGGAATAAAACCGGGTAATTTATATGATGAAGGACAATTTAAAAAAGTAAATACACGTATTGCAGAAATTTCTTTTATCCGTTCGTCAAAACCTGCAATCGTGCAGTTTACAAATAAATTTAATAAACTTATATTAAATCTCGAAAAAAAAAATTCCAGCCAATTTGATGGTATCATTGGGGTTTTGCCAGATAATAAAACAGGAAAAATTTTATTTACCGGTGACATCCATTTAAAATTACAAAATGGCTTAGGCAGAGGAGAATTAATTGATTTGAACTGGCGCAAACTTCAAACACAAACTCAGGACTTAAAATTACGTTTGGTATATCCCTTTCTATTGCGCTCTCCATTTGGAGTTGATTATACTTTCAAACTCTATAAAAAAGACACTACTTTTTTAGAAGTGAATCAAAATATTGGTTTACAATATATTTTAATTGGTGGAAATTATTTTAAGATATTTTATTCCAACAAAACATCCTCACTCTTATCTACAAGGGGGTTGGAGTATCTTACCACATTACCTGCAAATGCTGATATTCAAAATAATATGTATGGGATCGGATTAAAATATGAAAAACTCGATTATCGTTTGAATCCCCGGAAAGGATTTTCACTATCGGGAAATACAAGTGCGGGGAGAAAAAATATTAAAAAAAATATAAAATTAAATCCGCTGGTTTATGATGGACTAAAAATGAATTCAACACAGTACAATGCAGATTTAGAAGCAAGTGTATTTGTACCAATTAGGGATAGAAGCACCGTTAAAATTGCTACACAATCAGCATTTTTATACAGTGAAACGACTTTTCAAAATGAATTGTTTCGTATTGGCGGATTAAAGACACTAAGAGGCTTTGATGAAGAATCTATTTATGCTTCCACGTTTTCTATTTTCACTCTGGAGTATCGTTATATTTTGGAGCAAAACTCCTACTTATATGTATTTGGTGATGGTGCATATTATGAAAACCGAAATGTAAAAGACTTTGTGCATGACACTCCTTTTGGCTTTGGAGCAGGAATCAGTTTTGAAACAAAAGCAGGGATATTTTCAATCAATTATGCCCTTGGTAAACAGTTTGATAATCCAATTGAATTAAAAGGTGGAAAGATACATTTTGGTTTGGTAAATTATTTTTAGAGACACTCTAATTCTTTGACTCTTTAACTCAATTTTTTCTTTCGGTAGTATATTTTACTAATTCAAATAAAGATGTTTTTGAATCACAGTCAGTGAAACCGGATAATATTTCCAAGGCCTTATTTTTATATTCATTCATTCTCTTCTCTGCGTATTCAATGCCCCCTGCTTTAACAACAAAATCAATGGCTTCGGCTACTTTCTTCGGATCATTATTATTATTTTTTACAATATTAATGATTTTACGTTTATCCCAAGATGAAGCATTATTTAGGGCGTAGATTAAAGGCAATGTCATTTTTTTTTCTTTAATATCAATGCCTGTTGGTTTACCAATATTAGTTCCATCGCCATAATCGAACAGATCATCTTTTATCTGAAATGCAATACCAACAGCCTCTCCAAAGGCACGCATCCGATCGATTACTTTTTCATCATTGGTTACTGATGCTGCACCACATGCACAACAAGAGGCAATAAGTGAAGCAGTTTTTTTTCGGATAATATCAAAATAAATTTCTTCGTCAATATCCAATTTACGGGCTTTTTCAATTTGTAATAATTCTCCTTCACTCATTTCGCGCACTGCATTTGAAACAAGTCCAAGTAATTGAAAATCCTTGTTATCAATAGAAAGTAATAGACCTTTTGATAATAAAAAATCACCAACTAACACTGCAATTTTATTTTTCCAAAGTGCATTTACCGAGAAAAATCCTCTTCGTTCATTTGAATCATCAACTACATCATCATGAACCAGTGTTGCAGTATGCAGAAGCTCTATTAATGAGGCAGCACGGTAGGTTGAGTCATTCATTTCGCCACACACTTTAGCTGATAAAAAAACAAACATAGGGCGCATTTGTTTGCCTTTGCGTTTAACGATATACTGTGTTATTTTGTCGAGTAAAGGCACAGAGCTTTTCATTGAAGATTTGAATTTTAATTCAAACTCCAACATCTCTTTTTCAATTGGTGCCTTTATTTCATTAACCGTCATACAGAAACTTTATTTTTATTTGCAAGCTGTCCGCAAGCTGCATCAATATCCTTACCTCTACTTCTACGAACATTAACAATTATTTTTTTACTTTCTAAATAATTTACAAAAGCCTCTAATCGTTCAGGAGTAGTTTGTTGAAATTCCCCGTTCTCAATAGGGTTATACTCAATAATATTTAATTTACATGGAATATGCTTGCAAAATGCTGCCAGTTCTTTTGCATCCTCCAAATCATCATTAAAGTCCTTAAACACTATATATTCGTATGTTACACGAGTTTCGGTTTTTTCATAAAAATATTTCAATGCTTCTGCCAATACTTCCAATGTATTGGTTTCATTGATTGGCATAATCTGATTACGTTTAACATCATTTGCCGCATGTAATGATAATGCCAAATTAAATTTTACACCATCACCACCTAATTTTTTTATCATTTTTGCAACACCTGCAGTACTGAGCGTAATACGCTGTGGCGACATATTTAAACCTTCGGGTGAAGTCACTTTCACTATAGATTCCATCACATTTTTATAGTTTAGTAACGGTTCTCCCATGCCCATATAAACTATATTGGTAAGAGGTGTTTTATATTTTTCTTCTGCCTGATTTTTTATTAAAACAATCTGATCATAAATTTCATCTGCATTTAAATTCCGCAAGCGCTCCAACCGCCCTGTTGCACAAAACTTACACGTTAAGCTGCATCCAACCTGTGAAGAGATGCAAGCTGTCATTCTTGTTTTACTAGGTATTAAAACACCTTCTACAATTTTTTCATCAAATAGTTTAAATGCATTTTTTATAGTTCGGTCTTTACTGATTTGCATTTCCTCTACTTTCACTGCATTGATAACAAAATGTATATTCAATAATTCACGCGTGGATTTTGAAAGGTTCGACATTTCATCAAACGTACGGGCAGACTTTTTCCAAAGCCATTCATAAACCTGTTTAGCGCGAAAAGCTTTATCACCATTTTCTACGAAAATAGTTTTTAGCTCTTCAAGCGAAAGTGCCCGTATATCCTTCTTAGTATTCAAATTGAATTTTAATTGAATCACAAATTTACAAATAATTCCCCCTTTAAAAGAGTGAAGTGAAAGATTAGTATGTGGAAGGGAGATTAATTCGTAATTTAGAAGCTCATTTTTTGAGTGTATGCGCAAAATTTCTGCTGATTATATTTTTACAATTACCTCAGAACCTATTAAAAATGGGGTAATCACTCTTGCCAATGATGGTACTATTATTGAAATCTCCTCCCCTATTTTCAAAAATAAAGACGAGCATATTGAATATTTTGAAGGTGTTATTTGCCCGGGGTTTATAAATACACATTGTCATTTAGAGCTCTCTCACTTACGTTCCCAGGTTTCCGAAAAAAAAGGAATGACTGGATTTATAAAAGAAATTATTTCCAATCGATCGAAGCATTCGGAAGAGCAGATACAGCAAGCTATTGCAGATGCTGAAAAAGAAATGATAAAAAATGGAATTGTTGCAGTTGGCGATATTTCTAATAACCACAGTACATTCAGCCAAAAAGCAAAAGGTAATTTAGTATATCATACATTTTTAGAAGTTTTTGATCTGAATCCTGATAAGGCTGAAGAAGCCTTTAATAAAGCAATTGAGCTTGGTCAAGAACTTTCTAAAATCTTAAATTTTAAATCTCAAATCTCAATTGTACCTCATTCACCTTATTCGGTTTCCGAAAAATTATTTAAGCTGATTACTAATGAAGCCATAAAAAACAATTCTATTCTAAGTATTCATAATCAGGAAAGTTTAGAGGAAAGTGAATTGTTTATTTCCAAGTCTGGAGCCATGTTTGAAGCCTTTACCTCAATGGGGATCAATATGGATTTTATTAAAAAAACCGGTGTAAATTCCTTACGGACCACATTACCAAAACTGCCAACATCACAAAAAATTGGTTTAGTTCACAATACATTTACTTCTCGAGAAGATATTCTGTTGGCTGAAAAACAAATGAATCTGTCTCAAATCTCAAATCTCAAATCTCAAATCTCAAATCTTTACTGGTGTACCTGCCCAAATGCAAATATGTTTATCGGAAATAAATTACCCGACTATACTAATTTTATTTCGGAAAATGCCTTGGTAACCATTGGTAGCGATAGTTTAGCATCCAACTGGAGTTTATCAATTTTAGATGAATTAAAAACGATTTCAAAACATTTTCCTCACATCTCATTACAAACATTACTGCTGTGGGCGACAAAAAACGGAGCTGATTTTTTAGGGTTTACACAATTAGGAACTATTGAAAATGGCAAAAAACCAGGATTAAATTTGCTTAAAAATGTAACCGATCTAAAAATCACTGAAAGCACCGAAGTGTTGAAGTTAGTATAGATTTAAAAATAGAATAAAATAAATTGCATGAAAAAAACAGTTTTCTTCTTTGTCCTTTTCTTTTTGTCAGGTAGATTTCTGTTTTCACAAGAAGAACCAATACTGCTCAGTGGCAACGCACAAGGCACAACCTATCACATCACCTATTTTGATAAACAGAACAGAGATTTTCAAGTAGAAATTGAAAAAATATTGCAAGCTTTCGACAAATCAGTTTCTACTTATCTTCCTACTTCTATTATTTCAAGAATAAATTCAAATCAAAAAAATGTGATTGTTGACGACTATTTTATTGCTTGTTTTAAAAAAGCAAAAGAAGTTTGGAAAAATACGGATGGCGCATTTGATCCAACCGTTTATCCATTGGTGAATGCGTGGGGTTTTGGACCAGGAAAAAAGCAAACAATTGAAAAATCAAAAATTGACAGCATGCTTAAATTTGTTGGATTTGACCTAATTGAGTTGAAAGGAAAAACTATAGTTAAAAGAGATCTACGCGTTTCATTGGATTTTAATGCTTTTGCTCAAGGTTATTCAGTGGATGTAGTATCTGAATTTTTGGATTCAAAAAAGATTACTTCCTATCTTGTTGAAATTGGTGGTGAAGTTTATGCAAAAGGTAAAAAACCGGATGGTGAGAATTGGAAAGTTGGTATTGAAAAGCCCATTGAAAATAAAGATTCAAAAAATCCATTAAAAGCCATCGCGAAGCTTGAAAATATGGCTATTGCAACCTCCGGCAACTATCATAAATTTATTGTTATTGATGGTGTAAAATATGCCCACCACATTGATCCTAAAACAGGTTATCCTACAAAAAATAATTTATTGAGTGCTTCTCTGTTTTCGAAAACATGTATTTCGTCAGATGCAAATGCAACAGGTGTTTTGGTAATGGGGTTAGAAAAAGCAAAGGAATTTTTGAAGGTACATACTGAATTACAAGCTTATCTGATCTATTCTGATGAGCAAGGAAATTATCGGGTATATGAAACACCAGGGCTCAATTCAATAGTTTCTGATGCAGAAGAAGAATAAAAAGAGTGTTTATTTATTCGAAATGATTTTGTAATTGGAAGATTTACCATCGTTCAAAACACTGATAAAATAAAGCCCATTTGCAAAATTTGTCAGATTAATAGTTCTGGTTCCTGCCGAAACTTGTTCTATTTTTTCTTCAAATAAAACTGCACCCAACATATTGTAAACTCTGATATTAGTTGCTTTATTAAAATCAACATTAAACATCCCTGTAGTTGGATTTGGATAAACATTTATTTCCGGAATTTCCGAATTTGTTTCATCAACACCAGTTGTATTTGTTGGAACCCAGTCAAGGGAAATAGCAGTAAAATTAGCGTCTGCAGTAATTGAAGGTTGGTGATCAGCGTTAGGACCTTTCGTAAATGTAAATGATCTGGTAGTGGTTGAACCGCCATGGTTCCAGGTTTGCTGAATGGTAACCTTATATGTACCATCAGCTACAACGGTTCCATTAGATGTTCCATTTACATTTTTACCATCCCAAACAATTGTTTTTGTTCCAAAAGATGTTAGAGTAGCACCTGTTGTAGCATCCGTTTTATTACAACCTGTAAAGGTGTTAGTACCTCCGCCTGCATTTACCGACCAGGTTGGTAGATGATCACTGGTATTGCTATTATTTGAACCGGCATTAAAAAGTTTAGTTTTTACAAATCCTCCAGTATTTGTTTGAATCCAAACAGCTAAAACATGTTTTCCCTGAGATCCATAGGTAGCAGATGTGGGTTTAGAAACCTCTGTAAAATTAAAAGTTAGAGTTCCTGCAGTTTGAGCGTATATTGCTGTTGAAATACATATTATCAAAACTGTTCCATTTATTTTATTTAAAAATTCTTTCATCTCTAAAATTATTTAGTGAGTAAAACGTAAGCGAATTTAAATAAAATTTTTGAATTTTTCAAGATACAATAGGTAAAATGAGAATAAAAAATTTAATAACACAGCGTAGTAAACTTTATTCGTTCAGCTTCTCCACCAAGCTCTTTAAATCTTTTCAAATCTAAACATCCACCGATTATTTGTCCTAATTTAATTTTTAATTCCCCTCTTTTTAAATAACTTTTAGACTCTTTGGGTAAAGCTTGTATTACTTTATCAAGATCTTCAATTGCTTTGGAATACTTATGTAGTTTAATATAAGCATCTGCCCTCAGAAAATAAGCATCAGCATTAGTTGGTGTTATTGTGATTGCTTTTGTATACTGTTTTACAGCACAATTATACCGGTGAAGATAGGTGTTCAAAATCCCGGCATTACAACAGGTTGTATCATTGGGATGAGTCGCTAAAATTGTTTTATCCTGGATTTTTAGCGCTTTTCGATATTTTTTAAAAGAGCTTTTCAAGCGAACATTGGAGCTATAAAACTCATTTTCAATTTGTGAATTTAAAAGTATGGCTTTTCGATAATCATCAATAGCACCTTTAAAATCAGAGTGTTCAGCTTTTGCTAATCCTCTAAAAAAAAGTGCATCTGAATTATTAGGTTCAATTTGAAGAGTTTTTGTATAGTCGATAATCGAGTTAGTAAAATCTTTTAATTGGTCTTTTGCAATTGCTCTTAAAAAATAATAATCAGAATTGGTGGAGTCCAGTTTAATTGCACGACAATAATCATCAATTTCTTCAACATAATCATGTAAATATCCTTTAAGGATCCCTCTGCTGAAATAAATCTCTGCAACCGAGGAATCAAGCTTCAAAGCTTTGGTATACTCTGCAATGCTGCCTTGGTAATCGTTTAAATATAATTTTTCACTTGCCCGTTTGCTATATTCTTCAATGGTTTGTGAAAAGCTTTTAAAGATTAGAAAAGAAAAGGAAATTAAAACGAGTATTTTTTTCATGATAGGATCAAATACTTCGGATTATCAAGCATCTGCTGAAAGCTGCGAACAAAGAGCTTCAGCAATAATCAGATCCTGATGAGTAGTAATTTTTATATTTTCACGATTGCCTTCTATCAAATTTATTTTTTCTCCGATCGATTCCAATACACTTGCATCATCTGTAAACAAAGGATTATACACTTGTAAAAATGCTTTTTTCAATAAACTGGAATGAAAACATTGAGGAGTTTGTATAATTTGAAAATGACTTCGATCAACTGCTTTATTATTATTGTTCGCCACTTCTCTTATTGATTCATTCATTGGAATAGCAGGACTAGCATTCCCTTTCAGCTCAGCGGTTTGAAATGTTTTAATAATAGTTTGGGAACTTACAAAAGGTCTTGCTGCATCATGTACACCAACCACCACACTTTCAGGAACAAGAGTCAATCCATTTTTTACTGAATGAAAACGGGTTTCACCACCATGAGCGATTGTACACGAAACAGTAAAATTATATTTTGTACAAAGTGCCTTCCATAGCTCTAGATGGGCTGGTGACAGAACCAATACAATATTTATTTCAGGAATTGTTGCTACAAATTTTTCAATGGTACGCATCAATATAGGTCTTCCTTTGAGTTCAATAAACTGTTTGGGAATATCGCTGTTTATGCGACTTCCAGTACCTCCTGCAACTATAATGATGTATTTTTTCAAAGATTTAAGAATTCTATTTTAAAGAAAATGGTTAATAGTAAATACTATTAACCATCCGCCCACAACCATTAACTGGTAATTATAATATCAACATGGCATCTCCATATGTATAAAAACGATACTTCGATTTTATTGCTTCTTTATATGCTTTCATCATCAGATCATAACCACCAAATGCACAAACCATCATAAACAAGGTTGATTCAGGAGTATGAAAATTAGTGATCATACAATTTGCTACCTTAAAATCATATGGAGGAAAAATAAATTTATTGGTCCAGCCATTATATGGTTTCAGATAACCATCTGTGCTAACAGATGTTTCAATGGCACGCATAGCAGTAGTTCCAACAACACAAACTTTCTTTTTTGCTTCTCGTGATTTATTTACAATTTTACAATCTTTCTCAGAAATAATTGCCTGTTCTGAATCCATTTTATGTTTTGTAAGGTCTTCAACCTCCACTGTACGGAATGTTCCCAGCCCTATATGTAGTGTAACATGTGCAAAGTTTACTCCTTTTAATTCCAATCGTTTTAATAATTCACGGCTGAAATGCAAACCGGCAGTAGGTGCTGCTACAGCACCTTCATTTTTTGCATATACTGTTTGATAACGCTCTTTATCCTCTTCTGTTGGTGCACGTTTAATATACTTTGGAAGAGGAGTTTCGCCCATATCATTTAATGTTTTACGAAAATCTTCATAAGAACCATCAAATAAAAAACGCAATGTTCGGCCACGTGATGTTGTGTTATCAATTACTTCAGCAACCAATGTATCATCATCACCAAAATAAAGTTTATTACCAATTCGGATTTTCCGGGCAGGGTCAACCAACACATCCCATAAACGGCTTTCAGCATTGAGTTCGCGCAATAAAAACACTTCAATTTTTGCTCCCGTTTTTTCCTTATTCCCATACATACGTGCAGGAAACACCTTGGTATCATTCAGGATCATACAATCCCCATCGCCAAAATAAGTAAGAATATCTTTAAAAGATTTGTGTTCTATCTTACCGGTTTTACGGGTTATCACCATTAATTTTGCTTCATCACGGCTTTTAGCAGGAGTTTCAGCAATCAGATCTTTAGGAAGGTTGAATTTAAATTGGGAAAGTTTCATAAATCTTACGGGATTTTAATGATTATTACTAAAAATTGAGGCGCGAAAGTACTATTATAAAAACCTTATGTCAATAAAAAACGCATTTATTTATTTTAAGAGCAGTTTTTCAAACTCTTCAATACTGATTGCATTTTCTAATTTATAGTTTCCAATGCGGGTTCTGCATAATGCAATAAGGTGTCCGCCACTATTCAGTGCCCAACCAAAATCTCGGGCAAGTGAACGAATATAAGTGCCTTTGCTGCAAACCACCCTAAAATCCACTTCGGGTAAAGCAATGCGGGTTATTTCAAATTCAGAAATGGTAATTTCTTTCGGTTTTATCTCAACAGTTTCACCCGCACGTGCAATATCATAGGCCCTTTTACCACCAATTTTAATTGCAGAAAACAAAGGCGGACTTTGTTGAATTTTACCAATAAATTGTTTAACAGTGGAGTAAATAAGTTCATTGGTTATGTGTTCGGTAGGATAATTGGCATCTATTCCTTTTTCAAGATCAAAGCAAGGAGTAGTAGCTCCAATATAAAATGTACCGGTATATTCTTTTTCTTGTGCCTGATATTGCTCAATATTTTTTGTTTGTTTGCCTGTACAAACAATCAATAAACCGGTTGCAAGGGGATCGAGTGTACCGGAATGTCCTATTT
>JAHEYA010000349.1 GCA_023251855.1 Bacteroidota bacterium | reverse complement strand
GTAATAGCAGCCTAATTGGTAATAAGCTCCCAAATAACCTTCATCTCGCGTGAGTAGTTTCTCAATAAGTTCAATGGCTTTTACAACATCATTTAGTTTTGCATACTCCAATGCCAGCGCATAGTTCAGAAACGAGTCCGTTGGCTCATTCTTTAACATTGCTTGTATTTGTTGAAGACGTTGCATCTGATGTTGAGAATATTTATTTACAAAGATATAGATATCTGATTCGGAAAATTTTTCAGCACCAAGTCTTTTTTCGTTTCTTTACAGAAAAATTTTATTCATGAATATTTTAATTCTTGGTTCCGGTGGCCGTGAACATGCATTTGCATGGAAGTTGGCACAGAGTAAAAAACTTAATAAATTGTTTATTGCACCCGGTAATGCCGGTACAGCCGGTGTAGGAACAAATGTGAATATTTCTGCAACTGATTTTAATGCTATCAAAAAACTGGTACTCGAAAACACTATTAGTATGGTCATTGTCGGACCTGAAGACCCGTTAGTAAAAGGTATTTACGATTTCTTTTTGTCAGATGTTCGATTGAAAAATATTCCGGTGATCGGTCCTTCAAAAGATGGCGCACAATTAGAAGGGAGTAAAGATTTTTCAAAACGTTTTATGTTCCGTCATAATATACCAACTGCCAGTTACGAAACATTTACAAGAGATACTTTAACTGAAGGACTAAAATTTTTGGAAACCTTAACCCCACCATATGTATTAAAAGCGGATGGTTTGGCAGCTGGCAAAGGTGTTGTAATTCCAACTACTTTAGATGAAGCAAAAAAAGAACTTACCGAGATGCTTGCCAATGCTAAGTTTGGTAATGCTTCTGCCAAAGTGGTAATTGAGGAATTTCTAAAAGGTATTGAACTTTCTGTTTTTGTTTTAACAGATGGAACTACGTACAAAATATTGCCTTCTGCAAAAGATTACAAGCGAATAGGAGAGGGTGATACCGGTTTAAACACCGGTGGTATGGGTGCTATATCACCTGTTCCTTTTGCGGATGAAGCCTTTATTAAAAAAGTGGAAGAACAAGTTATTATTCCAACAATCAATGGTTTGAAGCAGGAAGGAATTATTTATAAAGGATTTATTTTTATTGGTTTGATGAATATGAATGGCGATCCCAAAGTGATAGAATACAATGTACGTATGGGTGATCCGGAAACGGAAGTGGTGATTCCACGCATTAAATCTGATCTGTTAGATTTATTTGAAGGTGTTGCAAATGAAAATCTAAATGAAAAAAAAATTGAATTGGATTCGCGGTTTGCTACCACTGTAATGCTTGTTGCAGGCGGTTACCCCGAAGAATATAAAAAAGGGGATGTGATAACAGGATTAGAATTAGTTAAAAACAGTATCGCTTTTCATGCAGGTACATCTCAACTTTCAACTAAAAACCATCAACCTACAACTGTCACAAATGGTGGGCGGGTAATTGCTGTTACTTCTTATGGAAATACAATGGATGAAGCACTAAAAAAATCATTTGCCAATGCTGAACGTATTAAATTTAAAGACAAATATTATCGTAAGGATATTGGAAATGATCTGAAGGAGCTTTAGCGGTGGCACAAGCCCTGGCACACATTCGCTCCGGTTTACTTGTACAGGGAATTACAATTCCCCAATTGCTTTGAGGAGAGATTTATGTCCTTCAATTAAGGAATTAAATTTTTTTAGTTGGAGATTAAAATCTTCTCTTGAAGGAATAGAAACATTCCCATATTGTTTTAATGCCTTGCAAACTTTAAGGTAAAGTTGCTCAGCGTCTTTTAAATTCTCTGATTTGTCCATTTTGTATCCATTGTTTTATTTCGCCATCTGAATAATAATTTTCACGAATGCCTGTCATTATTCTAGCGTATTCTGGTTCATCTTTAATATTAAAATTGGCATTATTCAAAACCAAAAAATGTTTCGCAACAATAAATGCCGTTCTTCTGTTTCCACTCGCAAACGCATGTTGTTTAATCATCTTTTTCAAGAGAAATGCCGCCTTATCATAAATGTCTCCTTCTAAATTTTCACACTCCTCAACAACTTCCCTGATTTTTTGATAACTTAACACCTCATTTTTATCCGCTTTTTTTGTTTTGATTAAACTTAATGCCATAACATTAAATTCAATCATATCGTGTACTGTAAGGTATTTTATTTTTTTTGATGTCATTGTATGCACACAAAGGTACGAAAAACAAAAAAAACAAATAACGATTAACGCATTGTATCTCTTATTTTTTCTTTGATAAGGGCATGACACCAAATAATAACTAGGATTCCGCAAAACTAAGGAATGCCTGCGGTGAAACACTTTGGCTTAGTTTTTCTTCCCGCTTTTGCCATCTTGTCAGTTTGTTTCCATTGGCATATCATTTGAATAGAGGCAACACCCAAAAATTAATATTAACCCTTCAAAATTCAAAACTATGCAAACCGGAAAAATTAATGTTCAAACCGAAAACATTTTCCCGATTATCAAAAAATTCCTTTACAGTGATCACGAAATATTTTTGCGTGAACTTGTTTCAAATGCTGTTGATGCTACTCAAAAATTAAAAACACTTTCTGCCATTGGCGAAGCTAAAGGTGACTTAGGTGATTTAAAGGTAGAAGTTGTAATCGATAAAAAGAAAAAAACACTTACCATAAAAGATAATGGTATTGGTATGACAGGTGATGAAATTGAAAAATACATCACTCAAATTGCATTCAGTGGTGCTGAAGAATTTGTTCAGAAATACAAGGATAAAGCCTCTGAAGTAAATGCAATTATTGGGCATTTTGGTTTAGGTTTTTATTCCGCATTTATGGTGGCTAAAAAAGTGGAAATTGTTTCATTATCCTATAAGGAAGGTTCAAAAGCAGTTCGTTGGGAATGTGATGGAAGCCCGGATTATACCTTAAAAGAAACAAAAAAGACAGATAGAGGAACAAATATCGTGTTACATATTGCTGAAGATTCTGAAGAATTTTTAGAAGAGTACCGGATTCAGGAATTGCTAACAAAATATTGTAAATTTTTACCTATTGAAATAAAATTTGGTACTAAAAAAGATACTAAAAAAGATACTAAAAAAGAAGGAGAGAAGGATGTAGAAGTAGAGATTGATAATATTGTTAATAATCCGAATCCTGCATGGACAAAGAAACCTGCGGATTTAACAACCGATGATTATAACAAATTTTATCACGAATTATATCCAATGAGTTTTGAAGATCCATTGTTTCATATTCATCTGAATGTGGACTATCCATTCAATCTTACCGGTATTTTATATTTCCCGAAAATTAAAAAATCCTTCGAAACTCAAAAAGATAAAATTCAATTGTACAGCAATCAAGTCTTTGTTACTGATTCAGTTGAGAATATTGTACCTGATTTTTTAACCTTGTTAAGAGGGGTTATCGATTCACCGGATATTCCTTTAAATGTTAGTCGTAGCTATTTACAAAGCGATGCAAGTGTTAAAAAAATATCTGGCCATATCACCAAAAAGGTTGCTGATAAACTGGAAGAGCTTTTCAAAAAAGATCGCACTGATTTTGAAAGCAAATGGGAAGACATTAAAATTTTTGTTCAATACGGCATGTTATCAGATGAAAAATTTTACGAGAAAGCTCAAAAGTTT
>JAHEYA010000348.1 GCA_023251855.1 Bacteroidota bacterium | reverse complement strand
TATTTCATTTTCCAATCTCTCAATTTCCTTTTCAGCTTTAGAAATTTGATTTTTAATTTGTTTAACTTCCTTTTCTCTTTCTTCAATTCGTGGATCAACTTTCGGTTTCTCTGTTTTTACTTCAGCTTCAACTTTCGGTTTTACAAAAACACTTTTGGTGTTCATTTCATTCAAGCGGGCCATCTTGAGTTTATTCATAAACTCTGAAACGCCACCTAAATGCTCTTTTACTTGTCCATTGCGGAATTCATAGATTTTTTGCGTCAGATCAGATAAAAAATCCCTGTCGTGAGAAACAATGATCGCAGTTCCTTCATAAGCCACTAATGCACGTTTCAACACTTCTTTACTTCGTATATCCAGGTGATTGGTTGGTTCGTCAAGTACCAATAAATTATATGGCTCAAGCAAAAGTTTGCATAAGGCTAAACGTCCACGTTCACCACCACTCAACACTCTTACTTTTTTATCAATATCCTCACCACCGAATAAAAATGAGCCTAAAAGCATTCGCACATTTTTACGAATATCACCAACAGCAAGTTCATCAATGGTTTCGAAAACCGTTTTATTCTGATCTAATTTTTCTGCCTGATCCTGCGCAAAATAGCCCATCTTCACATTATGCCCGATTTGAATTGTTCCTTCAAAATCGGTTTGTTTGGCGATCATTTTCATGATAGTGCTTTTGCCTTCGCCATTTCGCCCAACCAATGCAATCTTTTCGCCCTTTGTTAAAATGAAACTAACATCTTTAAAAATGCGTTTGTTGCCATATACCTTTCCTGCATTTTCAACGGTTAACACTATCTTTCCGCAAAGAGCCGGAGGCGGGAATCGAAATCTCATGGTAGCAGAATCATCTTCATCAACCTCAACAATCTCCATTCTATCCAATTTTTTAATAAGTGATTGGGCAAATGCGGCTTTGCTTGCTTTTGCCCTGTATTTGTTGATAAGAGCCTCTGTTTGATCAATAACTTTTTGTTGGTTCTTAGCAACGGATTCCTGCTGTTCTTTGCGTTCCTGGCGCAAAACAAGGTAACGTGAATAATTTGTTTTATAATCGTAAATTTTTTGATTGGATATTTCTATTGTACGTGATGTTACCGTATCCAAAAATTGTTTATCGTGACTGATCAACATCACCGAACCGGCATATTGGTCAATGGTTTCTTCAAGCCATTGTATGGATTCAATATCAAGGTGATTGGTGGGTTCATCCAATAAAAGTATATCCGGTTTTCGTAAAAGAATTTTAGCAAGCTCAATTCGCATACGCCACCCTCCACTAAATTCAGCTGTTTGACGATTAAAATCGGTTCGTTCAAAACCTAAACCTTTTAATATTTTTTCAATTTCTTCTTCTCTGTTTCCGGCACCAATATAGTCTAAACGGGTATTAATATCAGTAAGTTCAGTAATCAAGTTCATGTAGGCATCACTTTCATAATCTGTACGAGTTTCCAGTTCATGATTGATAGTATCCAAGCGTGTTTCGAGCTTCTGGATTTCTTCATAAGCAGTAGCAGTTTCTTCATATACAGTCCGCCCTTGTTGATGAATCATATCCTGGGGCAGATAACCGATCTTAAAATCGTTAGGTTTTGAGATCTCTCCTTTTGTAGGATTTTGAAGTCCTGCAAGCAATTTAAGCATAGTGGATTTGCCTGCACCGTTTTTTCCTGCAAGTCCTATTCTGTCTTTGGGATTGACCAAAAAACTTACATTATCAAAAAGATCAAAACCTCCAAAAGATACTGTTACTGAATTAACTGAGATCATTTATGCTAAAAATTAATTTTGCAAAGGTAATAAAGATTTGTACAGAATAGTTTTTCGTAGAATGATAAAAATAGCTAAAGAGAGAAAGAGAAATTCGACTATTTTGCAGAAAGAAAAAGTGATTCAGCAACTTCCCAATTAACAACATTCCACCAGGAAGCGATGTATTCAGCTCTTCGATTTTGATTTTTTAAATAATAAGCATGTTCCCAAAGGTCAAGAGCAAGCACCGGGGTTCCTTTGATCTCCACACTATCTAAATTCATCAAAGGATTATCCTGGTTAGCTGTTGAACCCATTACGAGCTTGCCTTTATTTACTACTAACCAAGCCCAACCGGAACCAAAACGTTTCATGGACAGATCCGAAAATTGTTTTTTAAATTCATCAAATGTACCATAGGTATCATTTATAGCATCAGCAAGTTTTCCCGTAGGATGCTTGTCGGTATTTGATAGCATCAATATCCAAAATAAAGAATGGTTGTAATGCCCACCTGCATTATTGCGAACAGCTGGTGGTAATTTCGCAACTTTATCAAAGATATTATCAAATGTAGGAATGCCTCCTAATATACTAGGATCAATGGTTTCCAAAGCTTTGTTTAAATTAGTGACATATGCCTGATGATGTTTGCTATAATGGATCTCCATTGTAAGCTTATCAATATGAGGTTCCAATGCATCAAAACTGTAAGGTAATATAGGAAGCAGGAATTTTCCATCTTCTGAAGTTTTAACATTTTCTTCAAAAAAATTCAATGAATTATTTTCAATGGCAGATTTACTGGTGGAAGCGTTAGCAATAGTACCTAATACTCCCTTTTGAGCGGCCATCAGCAAGGTGGCAAGTGCGGCTGATTTTTTTAAAAAATCCCTGCGTGAATTGCTATTTTTCATTTATTATAATACTAAATAAAATTAATTAATACCTGATTTTTTTCAACGGCAACACCTTTCTTTACATTGATTTTTTTAACGGTTCCAGCTGTTGGAGATTTAATAATGTTTTCCATTTTCATAGCTTCCAACACAAGGATTGCATCCCCCTTTTTTACAACACTACCTTCGGAAACAGCCACATCGATTACTAATCCCGGCATAGGAGCTTTTATTTCATTTACTTTTGAAGCATTCAAATTATCCATTCCCAAACTTTTCAATAACTCATCAAACCTGTCTTTTACCTGAAGCTGATATTTATTACCATTTACACTTACCAAAAAGCTTTTTTCATTTTGATCAACTCTAATTACTTCCAAAGAGTATGACTTGGAATTTTTTAATATATGAAAACTACCATTTTTTACTTCAACTATGTCCCATGCAAAATCCTTCCCATCAATGGTTCCGCTTATTTCATTATCAAACACAATAGTGTGTTCATTTTTGTTATTTACTTTTACTTTTAACATGTTACAAATGTAATTTTTTTATTTCATCAAACACTGTTTTTATAGAATTTTTGAAATGAGAGTTTCTTTTGTGTCAACGTATAAAATTTTGAAATCATCAATATTTTCATAACCTTTGGAAGCTAAATAAATACGGGATGATCGTGAAAAAATATTTTTTTGAAATTGTACTTCTTCTTGTATTAAGTTCCTGTAATCTGTTCAAAAAACCGATTCATAGCGAAAATAAGTTTTCAGTAGTTAATCTGGATACGCTGGGAACAACTGCTAAATTAAGTGAAGAGCCGCTATACCGGGCTTCTTTTACAATGATAAATGATATTATTCATACCAAATTAGATGTAAGTTTTGATTGGGCAAAACAATATTTATATGGCAAAGCTACAATACGTATCAAGCCTTTCTTCTATCCAACATCCAGTCTGGAGCTTGATGCAAGAGGAATGGAGATCAAA
>JAHEYA010000520.1 GCA_023251855.1 Bacteroidota bacterium | reverse complement strand
CAAATGTTTGCAATGTCGGAGATTGTTTATAAAGAAAAAAAGAAAACTGAGGAACAATTAAAAGAAATTCTGGAGGAAAAAACCCAGCTCGAGATCCAAAAAAAAGAAAATGAAGAAAAAGTAAAAATGCTTTGGCAACAAAGTACAGCCATACACAGTGAAAAAGAAAGAATAGATAAATTAAGGACACAAATTGAATACCGCCATAAAGAAATTATAGATAGCGTACATTACGCAAAAAAAATTCAACAAGCTATACTCCCTTCCCAAGAATTTGTGAGTTCTTTTTTACCAGATTCATTTATTTTTTTTAGACCCAAAAATATTGTCAGTGGTGATTTTTTTTGGGTGCATCGTATTGATCAAAACAATGTACTTTTTGCTGCCGTTGATTGTACCGGACATGGTGTTCCTGGTGCATTTATGAGCATCATGGGATATCATCTATTAGAACAGGTAGTGATGCAACACAAAGTACACGAGCCAGCTTTAATCTTAAATGAACTGACAAAATCTGTCGTAAGGTCTCTCAAGCAAACAAATGAATTAGAATCCGTTAAAGATGGGATGGACATTGCATTATGTAAAATTGATTATCAAAATTATTTACTCGAATATTCAGGTGCTCATAATTCCTTGTACCTGATCAGAAACGGTATTCTTACAGAAACTAAAGCCGATCGCAAATCTGTTGGCATTTCTGTCGGAAAATCAGTTGAGTTCTCAAACCATCAAATACAGCTTGAAAAAGGAGATTGTTTGTATATTTTTTCTGATGGCTACGTTGATCAAAAAGGCGGACCGGAGAATGTTAAATTTTTCTATCAGCCGTTTAAAGAATTGCTCATTCAAATCCATAAAGAAAGTATGATGAGCCAAAAACAAAAACTGGAAAAAGTGATTTTAGATTGGAAAGGTGATAATGGTCAAATTGATGATATGCTTGTAATCGGGCTACGAATCCCCTAAATTTAAATCTCTTACTCAACCTTTGCAACCGGATTACTAAGACCGGAATAACCGTTCAATTCAGCTTTAATAGAACCTACCAATACATCAGCCTGTCCTAAGATCGGAATATGATTTTTATCATCACTGATCCAAACATTCAAATCTTCTTCATGTTTAAACACTCGTCCTTTTTGAATAATAGGGCGAAATTTCAAACATTTAAAAGTTCCTAAACCGGTTGTAATGGTTTCGCGTGCAATGAATTTTATTTTTACCGGAAAAATTTCTTTGTCAACAAAAGCATTGATAGAAAATATATCACCTGGTTTAGCCATAGACAGATCCATTGTACGGGCATTGTAAAATGCTGAAAGCATATCTTGCATGTTTGGTCCGGAATCATACAGTTTGTTTTCGCCAACATCTACTTTTTCACTATAGTGATTAAAAATATAATCCTGGCTGCAGCTATATCCACCCTCCTGAATACGTCTAACAAATAACCAAGGAACAATTGCCTGTTCATCAATATATGTTTCATAACGATCACGCACTTTAAAAAACCAATCAAATGCTCCCTGAGATCTTCCTATACCAACAACATGAAAAGTTTTTCGGCCGCCTAAATCACGTGCTTCATCAGTTACGGCAAGTGTGGCTATTCCTGCATCAATAATACCATAATGCAAACGAAATGATAACATTTCACCTCGTTTAAAAGCTTCGTTTTTAAGAGTTGGAAGTTCTTTCACCGGGGCATCATTTTCCATCTGAGTGAATTCAACTCTGTCACTGCGAAATGCAATACAAGCTATGCCTGTTAGCATTAATACCGATCCTATAGCTACAAATCGTTTCATTTTCATTTGAATTAGTTGAAATGAATAACCAAATCCTGTGCCAATTTTTGAGAGGTTTTACGTAACCCAATTAAAAAAGTTTACAATGGTTTGAAGAAAAAAATTTGAAATGAATTGAAAAAGCATTACCAAGTAATAGTCACACTGCCATTAGCTTGAGAGGCAGCCCCACCACCTTGTATATTTGAAGTAATAGTAACTTTACTAAGGTCGGCATAATTAGAACCACCACCCCCACCACTACCACCTTTGCCACCTCCGGTACAACCCGTCATTGTACTTCCTCCTTCTCCCCCACGAAATCCACCACCACCGGCACCACCTGCTGAAAGACGACAAACAGTACCCCCACAACCTGAACCACCACCACCTCCTCCTCCACCAAAACCACCTGCTCCACCAACATTTCCACATGAATATAATGCACCACCTGTTCCAGCTACAGTTCCATATCCACCACCACCACCACCACCAGAATCATCTCCAATTGCGTTACCGCCATTACCTCCACCAGTGCTGCTTCCACTACTTCCTGCACTTCCACAAGAGGTGCCTCCAACTGCTCCACCGGGAGTTGTTGAACTTGGACCACCCACTCCACCACTAACACAACCACCGGATTGGCCATCACCTCCGCCACCTGCTCCACCACCTCCATTTGAAGTGCTGGCTCCACATCCGGAGCGTCCACCACCACCACCTGCACTTATTATATGGTTACCCGAATAAAGTATGCCTGAAAATCCTCCACCTCCGTGTCCACCCCGACCGGTAGTTGAAACTCCTGTACCTCCAACAATTACATCTAAAACCTGACCAGGTGTTACTGATTCAATTCCAATAATTTTTCCGCCCGGCCCACCGGTTGTGGTGCAGCTACCACCTCCTCCGGCTCCATTACAAGTCACGGTAATGCTTGTAACACAAGAGGGTACTGTAAATGTTTGGGTTGCTCCCGTGTAAACAAATGATTGACTGCCGGGCGCTCCACCTGCAGATGTAGTAACAGTGATAGTACCTGAGTTTGCGCTTGAACAATTATTGCCCGCTCTTAAACGGTAATAATAGATAGTGGAAGGACTTAATCCGCTTACACTTTTTATAGTTACATTTCCCACATTGAGATTATTGTAACCACTAACAAAAGCGGTAAACCCAATATTAGTTGCAACATCTAAATAATAAGTGGTAGCGCCAGCAGCAGCAGACCAATTGGCAGAAAAAGAATTGCAGGTAGTGCCGGTAGCAGCATTAGCTGTTGGAGCAGATGGAGCGGCAGCTGAAGCACCTGTGGTGGATGTAATAATATTTGAATTAGAACTTGTTCCGCAGTTATTATTGGCTTTTAGCCTGTAATAGTAGGATGTACTTGCACTTAATCCTGTTACATAATAAGTAATAACATTACCAACACTCAGGTTATTGTAACCAGATACAAAGGCGGTAAAACCGATATTGGTTGCAACATCCAAATAATAAACTGATGCATTGGTGGAAGCGGACCAGTTGGCAGAAAATGAACTACAAATATTGTTTGTAGCGGCATTGGCAATGGGAACAGTTGGTACAGGAGGAGATGTTGAGACAGTAATAGTGCCGGAATTTCCACTAACACAAGTATTCCCGGCTCTTACCCGATAATAATAGGTAATATTTCCGCTTAACCCGGTTACATTTTTAGCAGTAACATTTCCTACTTCAAGATTATTATAGCCAGCAACCAGTGGACTAAATGCGCTATTGGTAGCTACATCTAAATAATAAGTTGTAGCGCCTGCAGCCGCGGTCCAATTGGCAGAAAAAGAGCTACAGGTAATGGCTGATGCAGCACCGGCAACAGGGACTG
>JAHEYA010000047.1:6144-10277 GCA_023251855.1 Bacteroidota bacterium | reverse complement strand
TCCTGATGGAGAAACATTTTGGCATACAGGTGAATATGCCATTTCTGGCGATCCGGCAACCAGAATCTATTCTTTTCAGTTAGGCTGCTCTTCAACAACCGGTATTGGTGAAAACAAAAAGGAAACAACGTTTTCTGTAAATCAGCTGGATAACCAACTTTTAGTCAAAGCAAACTATCTAAAATCAAGTGATGAGCTTGTTGTTGATTTATTCGATATAACCGGGAAACAAATCAATGGTAAAAAAATCACTCCTGTATCAGAAGCCTTTGAAACATCAGTGGATATTACCGGTTTAACAAAAGGAACATATTTGGTAAGAATAGGGAACAAAAATTTTCAAAAAGTTGCTAAAGTGATTGTGAAGTAAAAGCTGAGGAGGCAGTGGGCAGGAGGCAGGGGGCAGTGGGCAGGAGGCAGTGGGCAGGAGGCAGGAGACAGTGGGCAGGAGGCAGTGGGCAGGAGGCAGTGGACAGGAGGCAGTGGACAGTAGGCAGTGGACAGTAGGCAATAAATTAAAAAAAAGAAAAAGAAAAAGAAAAAAAACAAACAACACGATAAAATAATGTTTAACTATCAACTGTTGATTTTAGTAAGTTTTATTTTATCGATTACTGCTTGCAAACCCAAACAAAAGGTTGTTGCGCCAACTGTTGACACAGAACAAGCTGTTGCAAAAGCAAACACTCTTGGAAAAGTATCACATCAATACAGAGCTACCGGTTGTGCTACTGTTATTCTTGTTTTGAGCCCAAACAATCCTTCTGTTCTTATTCCGAAAGATAAATTAGCAGCTAACCTTGATGTAGATGGATTAGAAATTTATTTTAACTATCATACATTAAGAATGCCTCAGCCAGCGGGTTGTACAAGTGGTGTTCCCGCAGTATTACAGGATATTACAAAAAAATAATACCTTACTGTTTACCGTAATAAATTTTTTTTATTACTTTAGCCTTAACTATGATAAAAAGAATTTCTTTTTTATTTATCGCATTAAGCATTTTAACTTTTGGCTGCAAAAAAAAGGAAGAGTTAATTGTTGTGCCTAACAATCAGGCACCACCTGACCATACAATCGCTTCCGTAGTTAAAGAAAACTACATTAACAAAGTATACATCAGTGTTTTAGGCAGAAAGCCTGATTCGGTTGAAGTAACTTCAGGCCTGTCAATTATCAATCAACACAATTTATCGGTAACCGACAGGAATGTATTTTTAGATACCGTTTTTTCAAAACCACGTTATAATCAACGGTTATACGAAATTGCTTCCATTAAATTTCTTACAACTTATGATACTGCTGCAATAACAGAGAATATTACCATTTTTGAGTTTTTGTTGACCGATTCATCCTATGCTTCCATTTTCAATGAATTACATTATGAAATTGGCAGACTTCAAGAACTTAAAAAAATTCCTGCTGACTTGAACAATGGCTCTTTAAGCGTTATTGGAATGCATAAACGACTACTAAATAATTATTTTTATGACCAGATAAACATGGGAACCGAAAATTTTGTTGTTTCTTCTTTCGAACACTTGATGGACAGATATCCTACAGACAATGAATTGGAGCAATCCAGTAATATGGTTGACGGATTAAGTGGTGTAATTTTTTTAACTCAGGGAAGCACCAAAAATACATACCTGGATATTGTTCTTAATACTGATAATTATTTTGAAAGCCAGGTGAGAGAGCTCTATTTAAGATATTTATTCCGACAACCAACTTCGGTTGAAATGACACAATATGGATCTAATTATAAATCTAATTTAGATTATAAAAAATTACAAAAAGCCTTACTTTCATTAAATGAATATGTTGGGATCAATTAGAACAATTTGAAAATGTGTTAATTTGAAAATGAAAAAAAACAATTCTGATATCTTTATAAAAAACAAAATTCTTCGAATCGTTTTCGGAATGTTTTTTCTGTTTATAATTCCATTTACGGGCTGTAAAAAAGACACACAGAAAAAATATATTTATGACGTGAACAGTGCGCCTGTTGCTCAGGCAGGTGTTGCAAAACCCAATGTTAAATCAACAGTTGAATTTATCTCTATTGCCTATTCCGATCTTTTCGGAACCACTATTGATCAGGCAAAACTTACCAGCCTGGGAACAGCCTATAATGCTTTTGGAGATAAAAAATTGATTGAAGATTTAATCATCAGAAATTTTCTGCACACAACAGGAGTATCAATTCCCACTACTGCATCAATGAATGCTAATGTGCCTTTGTTTGTAACCAATACTTATAAAAAATTTTATAATAGAGTACCGAACGAATTTGAATTATGGCAATTGACAAACCTTATCAGGAATGATGTAAGTTCAACACCCGAGTTGGTATACTATGCATTCATGACTTCGAACGAATACCGATATTATTAAATGATTTGACAATTTGATGCTTTGAAGATATATTAAACTAATTTTCAAATTGCTGAATTTTCAAATTTTCAAATTAAAAAAATGGATAGAAGAAAATTTATTAAACAATCAATAATGGCAACAACCGCGGCATATACATTTCCGTATATTCTGCCTTCCGGAAGGTTGTTTGCTGCTTCAGGCACAAGAAAGGCTGACCATGTTGTGTTTTGTCTTTTTGCAGGAGGTGTGAGGAATTTAGAATCTGTTCACAAGGCCGATGGAAACCTAATGACCAATATGCTTACAGGAACAGAAGCTATTTCAACAGATATTTTACCTGGAATGGATTTGTTGCCTTCAGTTGGTATTCCTGCGCTGCAGTCATCAGGTACATTGTTTAAAGAATTCAGATACGCGCAAGGCCCTACTGGCCATTTTAACGGACACACAACTGCAATGACCGGTGTTTATACTACTACTGAACTTAATTTAAAAGCACCACCTCATAATCCAACAATTTTTGAATATTATAGAAAGCATAATTCGCCAAGTATGTCTGCTTTAAACTCCTGGTGGGTATCAAACGCTTTAGGGCCATATCCTTCATTAAACTTTAGTTCTGACCCTAATTATGGTGCTTTATATGGTGCTAACTATGTTCAACCGACATCCTTTATAAGTCAATCCTCCTATAGTGTTTTGGGCAATCCTAAAAATTTTAATTCGGCCGAAAAAACCAGTTCTTCAAAAATAAAGAACGTGTTGGATAAAAATTTTGGAAGTCAATATAAACCCGGTGATGCTGGTATTGAAAACACTTCGGCTGATGCGCTTACATTGGAAACGTTTATCAGTACAAACTTTGCAAATGCAATGGGTGGTGGCTATACCGACCCTTGGGCAGTAGGTGCAAACACAATGAATGATGATATGCGCAATGTGTTTTTTGCAGAAAACATTATAACCACTTTTAAGCCGGAGTTACTTGTTGTGAATATGCAGGATGTGGATATTTGTCATTCTGATTTTACCGACTACTGTAACAATCTTCGTAAAGCAGATTACGCTTTGGCGCATCTTTGGAAAACAATACAGAGTACTCCCGGTATGGCAAACAATACCATTTTAATAGCTGCTCCGGAGCATGGTAGAAATGAAACCCCTAATACGCTGATTGATTCTCATGGCAGATATGCTCTTGATCATACCGGAGAAATTGTAAGTGGTAGAATTCTTTCACGTGAAATATTTTGTTTGGTATTGGGTCCTTCAGGAGTAGTAAAACAAAATCAATTATTTTCAACTGTACAAGGCGAAAGTATTGATATTGTGCCAACTATAGCAGATATATTAGGATTTTATGGTGATATTCCTACAAATTACAGAAGTAATATGGGTAGTGTTTTAAATCAGGCATTTGTATAAAGAAAAAGAATCAAGTAGCAGGTATCAAGTATCAGGTACAGGGCGTTCTTGATACCTGATACTTGATACTTAATACTTAATACCAAATAATAAATTTTAATGAATAAACACATTTCATATAAACTATTTGCATCAATTGTAGCTATTGTAGTGATTGCTATTATTCAAAACGGATGTAAAAAAAAGGAAGACCCTCCTCCTCCTAATCCATTTGCTAATGTTGATTATGGCACTGTGCCTGTTGTTGTGAATCCTGATCCCTACTCATTGGTTGGAATTCATACCAATATTTTAAAACCAAAATGTTCCGTACCGGGCTGTCATG
>JAHEYA010000047.1:1915-6134 GCA_023251855.1 Bacteroidota bacterium | reverse complement strand
GATTTTAGAACCCCACAGTCCTCTTATTCAACATTGGTGTATCACCCTATTAAAAAAAACAATACTGCCGGAACATTTGTTTATCGAGTAGTGCCGCACAAACCTCTTGAATCGGTGCTTTATGAGCGTATCACCAATTGTTGTTTTATTAATCAGGACGACAGGATGCCACAAGATAATATTGGTGTGCCTTTACCTGCGGCAGATGTAACTGCTATAAAAACCTGGATAGAAAACGGAGCAAAAGATATGTTTGGCAATGTACCTACTTATCCCAACTTTCAACCTCAGATACAGCCCTATTTTGCAGTTGTTGATGCTGCAACCTATCAGATCAACTATGCTATAAAAAGTAACAGGATAGATACTGTTGAGTATAATCCGTTTTTGCTTCCGAACAATACCAATGTTATTTTCGCCTTTATTGTACAAGATGATAGCACACCCTATGCGCTACTTCAGGTAAATCAAATGAAATTATCATTACTGCCTGATGATTTTAGCAGCGCTACCAGTTATACTGCCCAGTATTATCATACACCTCCACCAAATTCGAATGATTTTTTTGGTATTACTTTAAACACATCTGTTTTACCACATAACCAAATTGTGTATATGCGTTATTTTGTGAATGATGGGGATCATAGCAGTAATACTTGGTTCCCCACCGATAATTTACCAATTCAATATAAAACTTTTTGGTCGTTTAAGGTTAATTGAGATGTGAGATATGAGATGTGAGATGTGAGATATTAGAAATAAAGAAAAAATGAAAAAACTTTTTTTTATTGCGATTTTTTTTGTGGTGATTTCCTCTTGTAAAAAGGATGAAAAAATTGAAATTTCCAACACTCCTGTTATTGAGTTTACAAGTATTACACCTGCTACAGCTATTGAATATCAGGATAAAATTACAATTACTATTTCTTATAAAGATGGTGATGGCGACCTTGGAGAAAATTCACCTGATGTAAAAAATCTTTTTCTGACCGATACCCGCAACAGTGTTACGTATCAATATAGAATCTCTCAGTTAGCACCTGCTACCGGCACTTTCGCGATACAAGGAAAATTAACTGTTGAATTAAAAAACACAGCCATCACTAATGGAGCAAGTTCTCAAGCTGTTTCATTTACTGCCTATGTGAAAGACAGGGCAGGTAACCAAAGCAATACAATAACTACTTCTGCAATTACGGTTACCAATTAAGATTAATTATTTCCCTACCAACAATTTAAAGCCTTTGCCGTGTACATTGAGCAGTTCTACTGTGCTATCACCTTTTAAATATTTACGGATCTTTGCAATGTACACATCCATGCTGCGGCCATTAAAATAATTGTCGTCATTCCAAATGGATTTAAGTGCAAAATTCCGGTCCAAAATTCCATTGGCATGTAAACACAACAGCTTTAAGAGATCCGATTCTTTTGTGGTTAACTTTTGTTGCACTCCTTTAATTTCAAGCAGTTGACGTTTATAATCAAATTTATAATTGCCAATTTTAAATTCCATTTGTTCAGAATCTATAGATGATTTATTTTCTGTTCTGCGTAATATTGCTTTCATTCTCACCAGCAATTCTTCCATACTAAAAGGTTTAGTGATATAATCATCGGCACCAACCGAAAACCCCTCAATGGCATCCTCTTTCATTGATTTTGCTGTTAAAAACACAATCGGAACATTGTTATCTATTGCCCTGATTTCTTTTGCAAGTGTAAAGCCATCTTTTATCGGCATCATCACATCCAAAATACAAATACTGAATTTATCTTTCGAAAAAAGATTATATCCTTGTTTGCCATTTGTAGCTAAAACAGTTGAATACTCTTTAGCTTCCAGATATTCTTTTAACAGACTTCCCAAATTTGGATCGTCTTCTACTAATAATACTTTTGATTTTTCCATTTTTATAAAATTAAGGATTAAGGATTTTTAAATTAAGGATTATAACTCCCAATTCTTAAATTCTTAATCCTGTTGTTAATTCTTAAATCCTTATTCCTTAATCCTTAATCCACTCTTCTACAAAGCATTGGGTAAATATACTGTAAACCTACTGCCTTTGCCAAGTTCACTCTCCACATTAATTGAGCCATCGTGTTTTTCTATTATCACTTTTACATAACTTAAGCCCAAGCCAAAGCCTTTTACATTATGAACATTTCCGGTAGGCACACGATACATGGTTTCAAAAATCCGTTTCTGGTCTTCTTTGTTTATCCCTATTCCATTATCTTTCACCGAAATAAAAATACCTTCCTGATCATTTTTTGTACTTATGGTTATTCTTGGTTTTTCATTTGAATATTTTAAGGCATTATCGATCAGGTTAAAAATTATGTTAGTTACATGAACCCTGTCGGCATTGATCACCGGACTTGTTGCATTAAGTTCTGTTGTAATTTCTCCTTCTTTATTTTCAACTTGTAGCTTAATATTGGCAATGGTTTGCTCTATCAATGCGTGAATATCAATACTCTGAATTTTTAATTTCAACTCTCCTTTATCGAGGATGGCAGTTTGCAAAATATTTTCAACAAGCAAGCTTAAACGCTTATTTTCATCGCCAATCATTTGCACATAATTACTAAAACGCAGTGGTGATTTTTCAACCGTTTTGTCATTTAATACTTCGCAGGCCAATGATATAGTAGATATTGGTGTTTTAAACTCATGGGTCATATTGCTGATGAAATCATTTTTTATTTCCGATAATTTTTTTTGTTTAAAAATTGTGGAGATGGTGTAATAGAATGAAAAAACAATGGTCATCATAAACATCACTGAAACCAGCAACATAAACCACATGGTGCTGATCAAATATTTTTTTTGTCCCGGAAAGTATAGTGATAAATACTGTGGTTTTATAAAAACATTATCCGGTGATAAGTTAATAACATATGTAGATGCTGTTAGTAAATTTTCTTTTTCTGAAAGTTCTGTTTTGGGCTTTTCCACAGATGTTTTAGAAGAAGTAACACCAAAAATATAATTTGCAGAAATGCCTTTTTGCAATAACTCGGTACTAATCAATGAGTCCAAAACAAGTGTATCTATTTTGGGATTATAATCATCGTAAACTTTGATACTAACCGATTCATCAAAAACATCATTTATACTGTTTTTATTTTGTGAAAACCATTTATTATTAAATCCGCCTTCAGGCGTATTAAGTTGTTGTATATCGCTGGGGATATATATTCCCGGGCCAATTCCCATTTCGGATGTTGAACTATCATTGAGGTAATTTTTATGTCGCGATTTTTTTACAATCACACCATTTGAATCGGAAGAGTATTCTTCATAGATCTTTACATTTATTTTATCCCCGGTTCTAGTAGAATTAATAAAATCCCTTACCCTTGCTGATGAATCCTGGGGCGCAAACCAACGTATACCTTGTTTACGAAAATTAAATTTTTTACTGATCTTAGATGCCGACATTTGTTTCTCCATCTTTGAAACAACATTGTTCAATGCTTCATTTACATTTTGTTCGAAGCGTTGTTCTCCGAGTAGTATTGCATTATTGATCCAATAAATTTGAATCGCTATTAAGCCCAATAAAGCAAGGCTTGCCAGTATTGTTATTATTTTAACACTATTCTTATTCATTGATTAAAAACTTGTCTATTATTAAATAGTGTTATGAGCAGTTCTAAAAATTCAAGAAAAATGAAACCGTCCTTCGGCTGCGCTCAGGATAAACTCTGTTTACAAAGAATTCGCAAAGTTCGCAAAGTGTTCATTTTACTGCCTTAGCGCTCTTAGCGTTTTTATTTCTCTGCGGTCTTTGCGGTAAAAATTTAATTTTTATAGCCGCCCTTATCCGAAAAACAAAAATACGCTATTTCGTTTAACTCAAATATGCTTGAAGTTTCATTTAAGGTACTTTGTTCTTTAGGAACAATATGAAATTAAGGCTTGTAATTAAAAATCTAGCTGATAAACCTGTTTTTCTTTACAAATATTGTTTTCTCAAAAAAAAATACCATCTTTGGTTGTTAGCATTATACAAACTTGAAAATAAATAAAATCATGAAAACAAAATTACTTGTGTTAATCACCTTCGTTTTGGTTGAATCAAACGGATGGGCAAAGAGTTCTTATAACCCTGCCAGTCATTCAAATCAAGATAATATCTGTACAGAACTTTTTAAACTACTTCCCAATTCTTCTGAAATTGATGTAACAAAGGATGTCAAAGAAGCT
>JAHEYA010000047.1:0-1905 GCA_023251855.1 Bacteroidota bacterium | reverse complement strand
AACCTTCTTCATTGATTTTACATTTACCCTTATCTGTCAGTAGCAATGAAACATTTTACCTCAATACTGCAAAAATTTTGGCGGATGATTTCTCTGTTATCAACGAGAAAAAAGAGAGAGTAGCTTATACTCCCGGATTATATTATCAGGGTACTGTTTCTGGAATTACTCCTTCACTTGCTGCTTTTAGTCTGTTTGATAACTCTGTAATGGCTGTGTTCTCTTATAATAATGAAAATTATGTGTTAGGCTTGTGGAACGATAAATCCAATATCCATAATAATATTTATATTTTATATAAAGACAGCGATGTTCTACATGCAATGGAATTAAAATGCGGAATAAATAACCTCCCAAAAAAGTTGGCTGGCAGTGTTAATCCCGGACATTTGTTAAGCAACCAATGTATTAAGGTGTATTTTGAAACTGATTATCAAATGTTCCAAGATAAAGGAAGCGCCATTAATGTTACTAATTATGTTACAGGAGTGTTTAATGTTGTTAGCCAATTATACACTACCGAAATTATCAGTACAGAAATATCACAGGTATTTGTTTGGACAACTACGGATCCTTATATATCAAATGCTACTTCTTCCGATTACCTGAATGCTTTTCAGGCAACAAGGACAACATTCAATGGAAATTTGGCACATTTGTTAACTACAAGAAATCTTAATATAGGAGGGATCGGCTATATAGATGTACTATGTTCCCCTGGATATGCTTACGCCTTCAGCAATATAGAAAACACGTATAGTTCATTGCCAACGTATTCTAATACTGTTTTTATTGTTACTCATGAGATGGGGCATAATATTGGTTCCGAGCATACCCATTGGTGTCTCTGGTCTGGTGGCCCCATAGATGATTGCGCTCCTGTAGATGCCGGCCCCTGCGCTCCTGGTCCTCATCCACCTCCAAATGGCGGCACTCTGATGAGCTATTGCAATTTAAACGTTGGCACCGCACTGACCAACGGTTTTGGAACACAACCCGGAAATAAAATCAGGGCACGTTATGCTGCTGCATCGTGTTTAACACCTTGCGCCAGCCCGCCTATTGTTAATTTCAGTGCAAGCCCCGTAAGTAGTTGTTCTGCACCACAAGTAGTTACTTTTACAGATCTTAGTTTAGCTTCTCCTACCTCCTGGGCCTGGGATATAGATAATAACGGCACCACCGATTACACTATTCAAAACCCAACACATACCTATACTACACCGGGAACATACAGCGTAAAGCTTACTGCAACTAATTCTAATGGCCCTGGTACCATCACAAAATTAAGCTACATTACTATTGGTAGTGCTACATTACCGTTTACTGAAGATTTTGAAAATAGCACATTTCCACCCAATGGTTGGTCAGTAACACAAACACCAACTGATTCAATAACCTGGTTCAGAAAAACACCTGCTCCCGGAAATGGTGCAAGCACAGCATGTGCTTATATCAGTTATTTTAATTATGGGATTGCCGGTGGCCCGAAAGATAACTTGATTAGCAAACCCGTTAATCTTGTAGGAGTAAGTGCTGCAGCATTGACTTTTAAAGTATCATACAAAAATTACCCGAATCCTGTTAATTATGATACACTCCGGGTTTATGTATCTACAAATTGTGGTGCGAGTTATGGAGCCGCAGTATATACTAAAGGAGGAACAGCACTTGCAACTTCAGGTGCACTTGGTAGCGAATTTACTCCTTCTGTTGCCGGAGACTGGCGTACAGAAAGCATTTCACTTACCCCTTTTGTTGGAGGCACCGTAGTGATAAAGTTTGAGGGCACCAACCGTTATGGTAATGATTTGTATCTGGATGATATCAATATCAGCAGTGTACTGCCTCCTGTTGCTAAATTCAGTGCAAGTGATACCACAATCTGTGTTGGTGATTGTATTG
>JAHEYA010000347.1 GCA_023251855.1 Bacteroidota bacterium | reverse complement strand
AAACTCAACATAACGGTTTCTGATTTTACGTGCCTGATACCAAATTAACATTACGGAAATGAGCAAACTAGCTATTAACATGGTGATCCAACCACCATGAGTGAATTTGCTCAGATTGGCGATTAAGAAAGAAGATTCAATGACCACGTAGGTAATTAAACAGGCAAGAATAAATAATCGATTGTAACGTCTGATTATCATATAATAGGTTAGAAGTGTAGTAGTCATCAACATAGTGAGAATAATTGCCAAACCATAAGCAGCCTCCATACCCGATGATTCCTGAAAATAAAGAACGATTCCAATACAACCTAATAGCAGCAGCCAGTTGATGGAAGGAATATAAAGCTGACCTTTTAAATCAGTTGGATATTTTACTTTTACTTTTGGCCAGAAATTGAGTCGAATAGCTTCATTGATCAAGGTGAAAGATCCGCTTATCAAAGCCTGACTTGCAACTATGGCAGCCATTGTAGCTATAATAATACCAGCGGGAACAAACCATTGAGGCATTATGCTGTAAAAAGGATTTGAAGTAAGTTTTTGGCCTTCTTGGGAAATTAACCAAGCACCTTGTCCGAAATAATTTAAAAGAAGAGCAGTTTTAACAAAGATCCAACTGATGCGAATATTGTTTTTACCACAATGGCCCAGATCGGAGTATAATGCTTCGGCACCTGTAGTACAAAGGAATACAGCACCTAACACCAAAAAACCTTCAGGATGAAGAAATAATAGTTTATAAGCATAATAGGGGTTAACAGCTCCAAGAACATTAATATTATTGGATATTTGGACTATTCCTAAAATGCTGAGCATCAAAAACCACACAAGCATTGACGGGCCAAAAAATTTACCAACGAATTTTGTTCCAAATTGTTGAATTGCAAATAGTGCAGTGAGTATACCAATAACAATAGGAATAGTATGAATACCGGGGCTGACGGTACGAAGACCTTCTACCGCAGAAGCAACAGAGATAGGAGGAGTAATAATACCATCTGCTAATAGCGTACTTCCACCAATTATAGCGGGGAACATCAACCATTTTATTTTTGCTCTTTTTACAAGAGTATAAAGAGAAAAAATTCCTCCTTCCCCTTTATTATCGGCTCTTAAGGTAAGAATAACATATTTTAAAGTGGTTTGTAAGGTGAGTGTCCAGAATATGCAGGAGAGTCCACCCATTACGGTTTCCCTATCAATGGGATGATCTCCAACAATCGCCTTAAATACATAGAGTGGAGAAGTGCCAATATCGCCAAAAATAATACCAAGTGTTACAAGCAGGGCTGCTGATGATACTTTGTGAACTTGATGATTATCTTTGCCCATAGAATGGATGGTAGAATAAAAAACCGGACAAAATTACAAAATATCATAACTACTTTGAGAAAAAGGAAAAATAAATTAAAGATACTAGTTACAATGATATTGCTTGGTTGCACATAAAATTAATGACTAAAATTTTTTGACTATCTTTGCACGATTAAAAAAATGCATACTTATTAATCTGCATAAATTTTTGATTGTTCATCTACAAAATCAGTTAATGAAACAAAAAATAAAATTTACCAATAAGGATAAAACTCAATTTTTCTCCACTCTGAAAGAGCGTGTTGACAATTATTTCATAGAAAATAACATTTCCCAACATGCAGATATTACAATGGTTTTTAAGACCATTTTTATGCTTAGCCTTTATTTTGTACCTTATATTTTAATTATGACTCAGGGTTATAGTGTAATGGGTATGTGGGTTTGCTCAGGAGTAATGGGTTTAGGACTAGCCGGAATAGGCATGAGTGTTATGCATGATGCTAATCATAGCGCATATTCAGCAAGTGAGCGAATTAATAAATTTCTTAGTTTTTCACTTACAATTGTTGGTGGCGATAATAAAAATTGGAAAACCCAACATAATGTTTTACATCATACCTATACCAATATATATGAGCATGACAGGGATATTGACAATAAAGTGATTATGCGTTTTTCTCCTGCGGGAGAATATAAAAAAATTCAAAAATTTCAGATCGTTTATGTGTTTTTGTTTTATTCCATTATGTCGCTATACTGGACTACTGCCAAAGACTTTATTCAATATTTCGAGTTCATTAAAGAAGGCCATAATCGTGAAAGTAAAACAGACCGTATCAAAACCCTTGCAAATATTATAGTTTGGAAATTAGTTTATTGGGGATATATTATAGTATTGCCAACACTACTTTTAGATTTAAGCATTTGGCAGGTTCTTTTGGGGTTTTTGACTTTGCATGTGGTTGCAGGACTGATATTGAGTATTGTATTCCAATTGGCACATGTGGTTGAGGATACCACGTTTCCAGTACCTGATAAAACTGGAAATATTGAAAATGAATGGGCGATACACCAGTTAAACACAACTGCTGATTTTGCGAAAGATAATTGGTTAATAACTTTTTATGTTGGTGGATTAAATTATCAGGCGATACATCATTTGTTTCCCCGGGTTTGTCATGTGCATTACCCTAAAATTGCTCCAATTGTAGAGCAAACAGCCAAAGAATTTGATGTTCCTTATTTGTACAATGAAAGTTTTGTTTCAGCTTTTTTATCACACCTGCGCGTTATTTCTAAATTGGGTAGAAATGAAACTACTTTTACCGCAATTGCCAATAGTATGGGTTGAGGGATTCAAAAGTTTTAAGTCAAATTCAAAAGCGAATACCTTTTTTTGAATTTGATTTGATTTTCTTTTAAATTACATTGTTACAATTCTCTTTAGTCCAAACCTGAAACCAACAGTTAATGTGATAAGCGGATTTGGTTCTTTATCAAGAGCCATATAAGCTATCGATAAATTAGTTACGGGATAAATTCCAATAAAGCCTTTTTTGATAAATGATTTAAAATCATAACCGGTTTCCAGGGCCAAACCGCTACGGTGTACAATGTATTTGCTGTTTCCAAGTGTTGCACGTGGAGCATCATTCAGAAAATCATTAAATGCAGTTTCATGATTATGAGCAAAACCACCACCCAAATAAAATCCTTTTGTTAAAAAAATTCTATAGGTGACTGTAATAGCACCAGCTTCTCTTTCAGGCGAAATAATGTAATTTTCTTTGGCTCTGAAATCAACAGCACTTGTTTTGCCAAATGATTTAAAAAACATACCTGCACAACCGTATACTCCACCTGTGAATGAGGTAGAATAGGCCCCGGCATCATAACCAATTTCAATATAGTTTTTGTGCATGTTATTGCTTTCTTGCGCCAATACACAATTAAAAATAAAAACAACGAAAACCGGAATGATGAATAAGGGTTTCATAGAGAGGGGATTTAGGATTTAAATCAATTTTAAGGGCAGTCCTGAAAATTCAAATCAAAATAAAACTTTCACCACTAAGTCACTAAGAACACATAGAAACACTAAGAAGGTCTTGGTGAGACTTAGTGAACTTAGTGCCTTAGTGGTTAATTTTTTCAATTTTTAGAACCGCCCTTAATGTTTAACGATATCAGGTAGTAAATAGTATTTATTGCTGAGTAAATATAGTTAAAATTTAAAATCCGAACCATTTACTTTTCTTATTTTTGCAACTCTTTTGCGGAGATAAATTTAGAAATTTTAAAACGAGATAAAATGGAACGTATTACATCATCTGATCAGTATCAGCAAGAATATAAAC
>JAHEYA010000346.1 GCA_023251855.1 Bacteroidota bacterium | reverse complement strand
TGTGTTTTCTGTGTATGATACTGATACAGAAAGAAACTTGTTATTTACCAATAAAGATTTTAAAAATTATCCATACTGGGATTTTAAAATTAACAGCACACTTGATTGTATAATAGAAGCAAAGCTTGATAATGAAGGTTCTAAAAGCTCTGGAAGGGCTGTTGTATTGATAGGCTTCAAACAGCTGAAATAAATTACCGAATTTCCCTTCAAAGACATTAATTACTACGGTATTAATGTCTTTTTTTTTCTAAAAACAGAAAAAATTTAGAATTTAAGATTTAGAATTAACACCCTGATATGAGTGAAAGAATATTAAAAGCGTTGATGCAAATGTTTGCAATTATTGCCAAAGTAGATGGCATTAATGATAGCGGAAGGTTAATTGTACAATCGTTCTTAAAACAACAGCTAAATCAAGAATTAGTTGATCAATATCTTGCCATATTTGACGAATACTTAGAAGCCCACCACCAGGTTACCAAAAGAAAAGACGGCACCGCAAAACGTACTTCACTAAATTCAGTAAAAGTTTTAAGGATCTGTACCCAAATAAACAGCGAACTTACACAGGTACAAAAAGTGGTTGTGTTATTACGTTTGCTTGAGTTTATAAATTCAAATACTGAAATATCTGAGCAGGAATATGAGTTTGTAAATACGGTTGGTGAAACATTTAATATTGGAGGAGACGAGTTTAAACATTGTATGGCCTTTATTCAGGCGAAAGAAGGCGCAATCACCGACTCTTCTAAAATCCTGGTAATTGATAATAACACTTCCAGCAACTTAAAAGAAGCCAAACACATTTATGCAGAGGGTATTGACGGGCAAGCCCGAATATTATGGATTCCGAGTGTTAATATATATGTACTTCTTTATTTCGGCAAAAGCGATCTTTACCTGAACGGACAAATTTTATCTCCGGGCAAAGTATACATTTTAACTCCAGGCTCTTCTATACGAAGCTCCAAGGTAAAACCTGTTTATTACAGCGATGTGCTAAGTTCATTTTTAAGTGATACCAATAAAGCAAAAGTATCATTTGTGGTTAAAGACCTTGAATACAAATTTAAAGGTGGTAAACTTGGCTTACGCAATATTAATTTTAGTGAAAATTCCGGCAAGTTAATTGGCATTATGGGCGGATCGGGTGCCGGTAAATCAACTTTATTAAATGTATTAAACAGCAATGATATACCAAGCGCTGGTTCTGTAAAGATCAACGGAATAAATATTCATACTGAAAAAAACAAGATCGAAGGGGTTATCGGAATGGTTTCGCAGGATGACTTGCTAATAGAGGAGTTAACCGTTTTTCAAAATCTTTTTTACAATGCAAAACTTTGTTTCGGAGACAAAAGTGATAAAGTAATTTCCGAAATGGTTGTAGATGTGCTTACCAGCATTGGTTTGATCGAAACCAGAGATCTTAAAGTTGGCAGCCCGTTAGAAAAAACAATTTCCGGTGGTCAGCGCAAACGATTAAATATTGCACTTGAATTAATTCGCGAACCCTCTGTTATGTTTGTAGATGAGCCTACATCGGGGCTTTCATCGCGTGACTCAGAAAACATCATGGACTTACTTAAAGAGTTGGCTCTGAAAGGTAAGCTGGTATTTGTTGTTATCCATCAACCATCATCCGACATTTTTAAAATGTTTGATAAGCTCATGATACTTGATGTTGGCGGATTTCCTATTTATTATGGCAATCCGGTTGATTCTGTTATTTATTTTAAAACTGTTGTAAACCATGCCAACTCAAACGAAAGCGAGTGTATTGTTTGCGGTAACGTAAATCCCGAACAGGTATTTAATATTATTGAATCAAAGGTATTGGACGAGTTTGGTAACATTACACAACATCGTAAAATATCGGCAAACGAATGGAATGTTCATTACAAAGCCAAGATCGAAAAAAAGGTTGAAGACATCAATACCATTACGGAAATTCCGGAAAGCACTTTTAAAGTTCCTAATAAATTTAAACAGTTTAAAGTGTTTGTTACCCGCGATGTATTATCGAAATTAACCAATACACAGTATCTTTTAATTAATTTTTTAGAAGCTCCCGTACTGGCGTTTATACTCTCTTATCTTGTTAAATACTACAATACCGATCTTTCAAATAAAGTGGGCTACATCTTTCGTGAAAACGAGAACATGCCTGCTTATGTTTTTATGGCTGTTGTAGTAGCCCTATTCATAGGCTTAACAGTAAGCGCTGAAGAAATTATCCGCGACCGTAAAATTCAAAAACGTGAATCATTCCTTAACCTAAGCAAAGCAAGTTATTTATGGTCGAAAATCACCATTATGTTTGTGTTATCGGCAATACAAACATTTTTATTTGTGTTGGTTGGCAATAGTGTGCTTGAAGTAAAAGGACTAATGGGAGAGTATTGGTTAGTATTGTTTACCTCCTCCTGCTTTGCAAACATGTTGGGATTAAATATTTCGGCAAGTTTTAATTCGGCAGTTACTATTTATATTTTAATTCCGTTTTTAATTATTCCTCAATTATTATTGAGTGGAGTAATTGTAAAATTCGACAAACTCAATCCAAGTATTTCTTCCCAAACCTATGTACCGTTTACCGGAGAGGTAATGACATCGCGCTGGGCATTTGAAGCGCTTGCTGTTAAGCAGTTTAGGGATAATAAATTTAACTGCGACCTTTATAAATACGATAGAGGTATCAGCATAGCCACCTTTAAAAAAGATTATTGGCTAACCGACATTTCCAAAAAACTTGACAACTGTGAAGGAGATTACAAAAACCTTAAAAACCGCCAGGAGGTGGTTGATGCATTAAAAATGATCAAAAACGAGATCAACAAGGAGTTGAAGGTGAACGGTAATGAAAAATTAAAATGTGATGGGCTGGAAAACCTGAGCATAGAAACATTTAGTCCTGAGGTAGCAAAACAAATACGTGACTTTTTATCGATATTAAAAGCAAATTACATACGTAATTACAAAAAATTCAGTGATGCAAAAGATAAACAGGTATCGGCTTTAAACAAGGACAGTGCTTCGCAAGTACGCTATTTGAAGATGAAAGACGATTATGAAAATGAAAGCATGTCGGACTTGGTTACCAACCGGAATTCGTTTTATAAAATATTAGATCTTGATGGAGCGTATGTACAAAAAATGAACCCTATTTATCTGGATCCTACTGATTCGAATTTAGGGAGAGCTCACTTTTTTGCACCACGAAAAAAGTTTATGAATCGTTATTATGATACCTATTGGTTTAACCTTTGTGTGATATGGATGATGTCGCTTACGCTTGGTATCACTCTTTATTTTGATATTCTAAAAAAGTTTATTAACTTACTTGAAGTTGCTTTCAGCAAGTTAGGAAAAAAGAAAGTTGCAAGTTAGAATCTGCTTAAACTGACTAATAGCAAGACCTCACCCCTGACCCTCTCCTTGAAAAAAGAGACGGGTTTAAAATCCGAATGAAAAAAACAATTGCATATATCCTTTTTTCGTTTTCCATTTCACTTGCAGTAGTTGGTCAGACAGCTATTTTCCCCAATATTTTTACACCCAACAATGATGGCAAAAATGATGTTTTTGAAACATTAGATAAACACATACCCATACTGAATTGTTATATCTATAACCGTTATGGAAATTTGGTTTATGAATTAACAAAGCCCAACCAGGT
>JAHEYA010000345.1 GCA_023251855.1 Bacteroidota bacterium | reverse complement strand
TTTTATTCTGCTACTCCTATTCCTCCTTTGTTTTCGTATCTCCGCAAGGTAAGTGTTACCAATCATAATCAAGTGGATGTAACCTGTCATATTGATGTTGCGGCTTCTACACTGAATTATAAAGTAATGCGCTCACTCGATACAGTTACCGCTAACTATGTACATATTGGCACTATTCCTAAAAGCACTGTAACCCCTATTGTTTATAGCGATTTTCAAGCACTTACCGATGCAAACAGTTATTATTACAGAATAATAAATGTAGATAGTTGCGGCTATGATGGAATGAAAACAAATATCGGCAGAACCATTTTGCTTAAAGCGATGAGCAACAGCCAAAACATGACAAACACATTAACCTGGAATGATTATGAAGACTGGTCAGGAGCTGTTTTGTCCTACAAAATTTATAGAGGTATTGATGGTGTTATGGATCCTAACCCTATTAATACGCTACCTTATTCAGGAACATCAGTGAATACTTATATTGATGATATTTCAACCTATTTGCAAGGTGAGGGTGTGTTTGATTATTATGTGGAGGCGCAGGAAGGTATGGGTAATATATATGGTTTTAGTGAAAACAGTTTATCAAACATCGCGAAAGCATACCAGGATCCATTAGTATTTGTACCCAATGCATTCAGGCCCGAAGGAGGAATAGTTGATGAGAATAAAATATTTATTCCAACAACTACCTATGTTGATTTTACAGAATATGAATTTTCGGTATTCAATCGCTGGGGTTTACAGGTGTTTACTACCAATGATCTGAAACAAGGCTGGGATGGCAACATTAAGGGTGGCGATAAAGCTCAATTAGGAGTGTATGTTTATCTTGTCCGTTTTAAATCCTCTAAAGGCAAATACATTGAACTTAAAGGTACTGTGACTTTGTTGAGGTAATCCTAAATAGCCCACTCCGTTTTCTTCAAAGACCTAAAATTATGGTGAGAATAATCGACCATAGTTAATTCCCTTTTTTATTCTCCGAAATTTATTAATATTGTAAAACATAAATGGTGACCGACAACCATTAAAAAGCAGGGGCGATACCCGAAAAGCCAAACGAGTAGGGCAAACAAAATAATTAATAATTATGGAATTAAAAATCAATATGATGGCGGTACTGGTAGCAGTGATCGTAAATTTTGTTCTTGGATTTATTTGGTTTACTCCTCTTTTTGGAAAAGCATGGGGTAAGGAAATGGGCTATGCTCCTGATATGAAACCCGATAAATCAGTATTGATGAAGGGTATGCTATTTATGATTTTTGGCAACTTTCTTTTTGCATGGGTGCTTGCTCATAATATGGCTGCCTGGAATTTTGTGCCGGGTATAAAAGAAATGGGAGCTATCCCAAATGCTTTTACTGCTGCTATTTTCACTTGGTTAGGTTTTTATTTCCCGGGCGAACTAGGTGCTACTGTTTGGGAAAAAAAATCATGGAAGCTTTTTGCGATTAATTCAGGATACCACCTGGCTTCTTTATTAGTAGTGGCCTTGATACTTTCTTGCTGGCAATAGGAACAGAAATGTTCGACCCCTGCGGGGTCGCGCGTTTATAACGTATTCCGATTTCTATAAAGATGCGACTCCTCCGGAGTCGAACAAAGGATACCTTTTGCGATCAATTCAGGATATCACCAGGCTTCTGTATTGGTTATGGCCTTCATGCTTTCTTGCTGGCAATAGAAACAGAAAGAGGCTGTCCCAAAAGGGTGGCCTCTTTTTTTGTTAATAATTTTGTGGACAAATAAATATTTAAACTATTGATATTCAGTAAGTTAAATATTAATTTTGAGCATGAAAAACAAAAAGAGCAAAGTAGTATTTAAAACCTACACACCGCAACAAATAAGCCTTTTGCCTCATAGCTACGATGAGCTTATTCCACAGGAGCATTTAGTTCGGATGCTTAATAATGTGATTGATAAAATGAATATTGATCCTTTAGTTGCAGAATATAAAGGTGGCGGAAAACATCTTGCTATCATCCAAAGATGCTTCTTAAAGTTATTGTTTATGCCTATTGCGAGAAAATTTATTCATCACGCAGAATAGCAAAAGCTTTGCGTGAGAATATTCATTTTATGTGGCTAAGCGGATCTAACAGACCGGACTTTAGAACCATCAACCGTTTTCGTTCATCAAGATTAAAAGATACTATCGATAAAGTTTTTGCATCCATTGTAGAGCTTTTGGTTGAGGAAGGCTTTGTTCGATTAGAAGATTATTTTTTAGATGGAACCAAAATTGAAGCCAATGCAAACAAGTATAGTTTTGTATGGAAAAAATCTGTTGAAAGAAACAAAGCAAACCTTACCGAAAAAATAAAATCTTTGATAAATCACATTGATCAAAGCAATGATAATGAAAACAAGAAGTATGGTAATGGTGATTTACCAGAAACTGGCGAAGGAAAAAAGCAGGAAGATCTTGCTGAAAAGCGTAATCAAAAAGTAAAAGAAATAGATGTCGCTTTAAAAGGAAATCCGAAAGATAAGGAGTTAAAAAAAATGAAAAAAATTATTGAAAAGGATTATCTGCCACGTCTTGAAAAGTATGAGAATGATTTAGAAATTATGGGTAATCGCAACAGTTACAGTAAGACAGATAATGAAGCGACCTTTATGCGAATGAAAGAAGATCATATGTTAAATGGTCAACTCAAGCCAGGCTACAATGTGCAGATGGCAACAGAAGATCGGTTTGTTTTATCTTATAGCATTCATCAAAAACCCTCTGATAGCACAACTTTAATCCCACATCTTGAAAATGCTTTTGAAAATCATTTACCAAAAACACCTAAAAATATCAATGCGGATGCGGGTTACGGAAGTGAACAAAATTATGAGTATTTAAAAGAGAAAGAAATTACGGCATATGTTAAGTTCCAAAACTTCCATTATGAACAGACAAAAAAATTCAAGAAAAATATCTACAGAACAGAAAATCTAACATATGATAAATCGAGCGATAGTTACGTTTGTCCGAACAACAAAAGATTAAATTACAAAGGAACTATAACAAAAAAAACAGATGCTGGCTTTACAACCCAAAGACGTATCTATCAAAGTGAAGGCTGTGATGGTTGCCCATTACGAACACAATGTTACGAAGCGAAATATGATAGAAAGATAGAAATATCATCAAATTTAAATGAGCATAAACAAAAAGCAAGAGAATTACTAAACTCACCCAAAGGAAAGGCATTACGCAGCCGCAGATGTGTAGATGTAGAACAAACTTTTGGGCAAATAAAACACAATATGCAGTTCAAACGTTTTTTATTAAGAGGAATAAAAAAAGTAAGTGTTGAGTTTGGTATCATTGCAATCGCCCATAACATCAAGAAAAGATGGACAACAGCAATTAAAAACTGTTATAAAGAACTTTTTTTATTGATAGAGAGATTTAATATCTATGAGATAAAATCTGTAGCATAAAAAACCGCCTCAAAATTTTACTTTTGAGACGGCCTCTTTTATAACGTACTATGAGATTTTAGAAATTAAAAAACTACTCAATCACCACTTTGCCTTTGCCAATCAGGTTTTGTTTGTTGAACACTTTATAGAAATACAAACCGGATGAAAGTTGTTCTCTTAAGAGATGAGTTTCCTCGTTCAGTATAATAATTCTGCTTACTTCTTGGCCAACCATATCGTACAAAACAAAACTCA
>JAHEYA010000344.1 GCA_023251855.1 Bacteroidota bacterium | reverse complement strand
AAGTTTGCGATGACGGATGTCCCTCTGTTTTTATTTCATATGCTGGAATGGCTTGATATTCCTTATGAAATTGATTTGCAGGAATTAACCGACCGTTGGGCAAAAGCTGAAAATATGGATAGCTGGAGCCAACTTATCATTAAACATACACGTAAAACATTAGAACTTGTTACTCAAGCACCGGCATCAGGTATTTGGGAAATGAAAAAAAATGGAAGAATAAAATTTAAAAAAATGGAGGCTCACCGACAAAATGTGGTTGGTGATAATGAAGCATTCTATCTTCAAATAACACAAAAGGATGGCTATTTTTATGAAGGTGCCGATCTTGGGATTTTAGTAATGAGAGGTCGTTTAATGTCGGATGATTTTCAGTTATCTGACCGAGGTAAAAGATGGATAAGAGCCCTGCGAGCTCATTACAAAGCCGATATGATTGACGCGGGTTTATTAACCGAAGCCGATTTGATGGAAGGCGATGGGTTTAAGATGTTATGAGTCTTGCTTTCTAAGCAACCAACTTTTCTTTTGCTTGTTTTGCAGCATAAGCAATAGCTGCTTCACGTACCCAGGCACCGTTCTTATCAGCTTCTACACGGTCTTTTAAACGTTTTGCATTGCATGGACCGTTTCCTTTTATGACATCAAAAAATTCATCCCAATTAATTGGGCCATGCTCGTAGTGCTCTGTTGCTGCATTAAATTTCAGTTCAGTATCAGGAATTTTTAATCCTATAAAATCTGCTTGAGGTACTGTACGGTCTATAAAACGTTGACGAATAGCGTCATTGCTTTCCATTTTTACTTTCCAGCGCATCAACTGTTCAGAGTTGGGTGATTGATCATCACTCGGCCCGAGCATCATTATAGAGGGCCACCACCAACGGTTTAATGCATCCTGAGCCATTTCTTTTTGTTCAGGCGAACCTTGTGCCAAGTGCATCATTATTTCATAACCTTGGCGATTATGAAAACTTTCTTCTTTACAGATACGTACCATTGCTCTGGAATAAGGTCCATACGAGCCACGTGCCAATGCAGTTTGATTCATAATAGCTGCACCATCTACCAACCAACCAATAGCGCCAATATCAGCCCATGTAAGGGTTGGATAATTAAATATACTGGAGTATTTTGCTTTGCCTGTATGTAATTGTTGCAACATTTCAGTACGATCAATACCTAATGTTTCTGCGGCACTATATAGATAAAGTCCGTGTCCTGCTTCATCCTGGACCTTTGCCAATAAAATTGCTTTTCTGCGTAAACTTGGTGCACGCGTAATCCAGTTGCCTTCCGGTAACATTCCAACAATTTCGGAATGTGCATGCTGACTCATCATTCTTACTAACTGTTTGCGGTATGCTTCGGGCATCCAGTCTTTAGGTTCAATTTTATTGCCCGCAGCAATTTTTGCTTCAAATTGCTCTAACTTTTTTGAATCTTCCATTTTTATTAAATTCTAATCTTTAAATCTTATTATCCTAAATCTGTTACAAGCCTTTATCATAGTTTACCACTACATTAGCAGTAGTTGCACGACTTTGACACGTAAGTATATAACCTTGTTTTACTTCCGAAGCAGACAATGCATAATTAACTGCCATCTCAATTTTTCCATCTTCCAACAAAGCACGACAGGTACAACAAGAACCTCCCTGACAAGCATAAGGAGCATCTAAGCCAATACGCAAAGCCGCTTCAAGAATTGTTTCATTACTCTCTAAAGTAACATTGTGTTTATCTCCGTCAATAATAATAGTTGCTATACAGCCTGAAACGGCTGGTGTAAAAGTCGTTGGGGTGGTATCTTTAGTTGACGGAGCAGAAAAATATTCGATATGAATTTTTGTTTCATTGGTTTTTAACTCCTTTAATGCCGCTACTACATTATCCATCATTGGTCCGGGACCACAAATAAAATATTCATTATCTGCAGAAGCGTTCACATAATTTTTTACCAAGTCCATACATTTTCCTTTTGTCATCAAGCCTTTCAACAGTTGTGGATGACTATCAGGAAAAATAGAAAGTATGTTATACACTTTTAAACGCTCATTATTTATGCTAGCCAGGGCAGTGATCTGTTTTCTGAAAATAATTGAAGCCTCATCATTATTGCCATAGAAGAGGGCAACTGTGCTGAGGGGCTCTAATTTTAAAGCAGTTTTTAAAATGGAAAGCATTGGAGTAATTCCACTTCCACCGGCAAAAAGCACATAATTTTTTTTATGTGTAGGATTTAACTCTGTATAGAAATTACCCATGGGAATCATTACTTCCATGGTATCACCCACCTTGATTTTATTATTTATAAAAGTTGACATACGGCCATCTTTTACTTTTTTAATTGCAACTCTCAACTCGTTTTCTTCAAGCGGACTGCTGCAAATGGAGTAGGATCGCCTTAACTCTTCGCCATTGATCTGAAATTTTAAGGTGAGGTATTGCCCTTGCTTGTAAGTAAAATCTTGTTTTAAATTTGGCGGGACTTCAAATGCTACAGAAACGGCATCGGCTGTTTCCTGCACAATATCAGTAACTTTCAGGGTATGGAACTTTGACATATTTCGAACTAATTCGCAACAACAATTTTATGCGTTTCCTTAAAATCAGTTGTTTGAAGATGAAGGAAATAAATACCTGAATTTAAATGCAAATCAGCGGTATTGATTGACTTTTGATATACCCCGGAAGTTCGAGTTTCATTAACAATTTCCGCTATTTTTTTGCCAACCAGATCGGTAATACTTATTTTAACAGAAGTAGCTGACGGTAAACAATAACTAATAGTAGCCTCATTAAAACAAGGGTTTGGATAAATACTGAAATGGAGCTCATTTGTTTTATTTTCAACAATACCTACTTGGGGAACATTGGTTCTGTTGCTATCCACGTAAATAACATTGGTTACCACCATGCTTCCAAAAACTTTACGTGCATCAATTTCAAGAAGGGGTATTTTATGGCCATTTGCAAGCCATTTAAACTCATATTTTAAACCTCTGGGGATGTTCGACCCTGATTGCAAGGAGTCGCTGTAAACAGTGTCTATTGCAGCTAGGGTTGATTTTACACGCAAAGTTTGAAAAGTCCCGAATGGCGTTGTTAATGTTCCCCAGCCATCAACCACATTTACACGGTGCCCTATTTGTCCGGAATAGCCCACATTTGGAATTGGTAAACCATATTTATAATCTGAAGAATCCATATTTAAATAATTCATCGGGAACCTGTAAATGATATCAGGTGCAGAGTATAAATAAGGAAGGGGAGCTCCATTGATAGTAGATCCGGAACCAACCTGCTTAAACTGAGTTGTGGTTTCTTTAAAAAAATCATATGCAGCAGTAATAGTAGCACCTACAAGAGGAATGGAGGAAAATTGATAGTTGTTTTTACCGTAAGATGTATTGATCGGATTAAATAAAAAATTAAAAGGAGAAGTAAAAGTAGTAGGTGAATCAAACTTTTGGTATTGCTGAACATTTGGTGTTAATGACGAATAGTCCCAAGTATAGTTTGAATCTGAAAGTGTAGGGTCTACCGTCCCAACGGTGTTTGTAACACTCACTTTTATAGAGTCACCTGCATTTGGCATATCTGCTGAAGTGACAGTGATCTGTGCATTCAAAACAGATGAAATAACCAGTCCGGATATTAAAAAATAATTTTTTAACATGGTAAAATGGGTTAGTGTAAACGCGAATAT
>JAHEYA010000343.1 GCA_023251855.1 Bacteroidota bacterium | reverse complement strand
ATTATTTGCCCCTGAATTACTATAGAATACCAATGACGCATAAGCACTTGAACCAGTACTTGTGTTTTCTATTATTTCACCAGTTGAAGAGTTAGTGGATGTGGAAATGTGCAATATATCAGCGGGAGCAACAGTTCCCATGCCAATATTCATAAATCCGCCAGATTCATTAACAAATCCTAATGACATTAAGTAAATACTATTGGATGTTATCTTCCACAATCTGTCACCGGATCCATTAGCAATATTCAATGTTCGTCCGTTATATCCATTAAGCATAATTCCTGTTGCATTGGTAGTGGTATTTTTAACATCTAAGGTAGCAGCCGGGCTTGCTGTTGCTATACCTACATTACCACCCATAAATTGGGCAGCATAATTATATGATGCGCCTGTTTGTGCGTTAACAGTTAACCCATAGGAATTTGTTGCCGTTGATACTGCGCCTGCCTGAACCAATATACCATGAGTATTTGTTATAGTTGCATTTGTTGATTTTATTGGCGCACCTACAATCCCCACTGTTGCAGCATCGGTAATTGTTGAAGCTCCAACAAATGAATAGGTAGGTTGAGTAATGAGAAATTCTCTTTGTGTTGTTAGAGCACCTGTGGCCCATTGCCTCCCTGTTAATGTATATGTTACTGCTGGAATTTCAGTTGATAATGTTTGATTAGTATTGACTGCCCCTGTGTAAATAAATCCCTTCGCTGTTCCTGAATTAAATACTTTTGAGGTAATATGCAAATCAGCTAATGGTGCTGTCATATTAATGCCAACAAGACCAGAACTATTATTATTATAAATATCATTCGATCCATTGAGTGTCCAATAATTTTGAGCTTGTAAAGCCGTAATAGCAAATAAAAAACTTGCAGTTGTTAAAAGTAAAATTTTTCTTTTCATGTTGTTTTTGTTTTTAGGGTTATTATTAATTTAAAAATTGTGTTTGGTTTAAATCGTATTTTTTTTAGTCAATAATTAAAAAATAAAAGCCCCTCTGTTTAGCATTATTGCTAAACAGAGGGGCTTTTAATAAATTTATTTTGTGTGTGGTTAAGTTCTCTCTCTCTCTCTCTCTCTCTCTCTCTCTCTCTCTCTACAATCACTGTCGTTTTAGGGCTAGCAGGTGTGGAAAATAATTGATAAAAATTATTTGTGGTCATGGAAATCATTTTGCAATGATATAACAATTTAATTGAAGCGCATGTTTATTTGGTGTTTATTTGTCGGTGAATCGACAAATATTATAGGTAAGCGACAAGTAATGTTGCGCTATACCTTTTAATAACCTATTGGAGAACTATTTTTTTGTTGAAAATTTTATTTCCAAAAAGCAGTTGAACAAAATAAATTCCCGGAGGTTGTGAAATCAAATCAATTGAAAATGCTGAACCTGCCTGCTGTTGGGTAGGATAGAGTATTGATATTTGTTCTTTTTTTAAAGAATAGATTTTTTCCCCAATCATATTATATATAGTAATATCGGTAACTTTCCATTTTAAACTTTCAACGGTAAACTTGCCATCATTCGGGTTTGGATAAATTGTTATTTCCGGCTGCGGCTCAACAGAAACAGGCATAGTTTCAATACCGGAAGTTGAATAATTAAATTCAGCTGATGTAGCGGAACAACCACTAGAATCAGTTACAGTAACCGTGTAATTCCCATTTTGAGAGGGTATATAAAAGTTGGATGTAGCACCATAAATTAATGTATCTGTATTCAAATACCATTGGTTACCTGTTGATGAACTGGAAACCAGTGTATCGTTATATTCTGTGATAGATGGAGTTGGCGGTAATGGATGAATTGTAACAATTGTTGCTGCTGAAGTTGCTGAACACCCATTTGTATCAACTATTGTAACTGTATAGCTTCCTGAATCAGAAACTGAAATACTTTGGGAGTTTCCTCCATTACTCCATAAATAAGAAACAACTCCAATGGACGATGTGGAAAGCAGTGCTGAATCTCCTTCACAAAAAGTGGTTACTCCAACAGGATTAATTACTGCTAAAGGATTTGCATAAACAGTAACAGAAACAGGTGTTGAAGAAGTTCCTGTGCAGCCATTTGCAGCGGTTACAGAAACAGTAAAAGTTCCTGAATTGGCAACCGAAATAGTTTGGGTAGTATCTCCATTGCTCCATAAATAAGAGGTAAATCCGGAGCTTGCATCAAGCACAACAAAATGACCTTGACAAAAATTAACTGAACTGTTTGCTGTTATCAAAGGATTTAAACTGCTATTAATATTTACTGTAAATGACACTGTTTTAGAACACGAAGTAGATTGATTTGTTTCTGTGATAGTGACTGTTCCGACACCTGCTGTTCCCCAGTTTATATGAATTGAATTGGTGTTTTGTCCGGATGCAATTGTTCCTCCGATAACCGACCAGAAATAATTATTTCCTGAATTAATCACGGAATAAATTACTCCGCTTGCATTTGAACAAACTGCATTTTGACCGGTAATAACTGGTGATGGGCTTGAATGCACCGTCACAGCTACTGAATCACAAGCAGACCAACAACCTGCACTTGATTTTGCTCTGATAAAATAAGTTGCTGTTGAAGATGCAGCATAGGTTAAAGCGGAATTACTCGTACTACTTCCGCAACTGGTACCTTGCCAATAAAATGTTATTCCTGTTGGTGGTACAGCTCTTGTTAATGTTTGACTTCCACATGGATTAGCAGTAACAGAAGGAATAGGTGGGATGTTAGGGATTGGATTTATTGTAACTATTTTCGAGCTACAATTGGTTGACCAGGTGCCATTCGTGTATCTCGCTCTTAAATAATAGGTACCTGAAGTATTTACAGTATAGGTTGATGCAGAATTAGCAGTGCTTGTTCCGCAACTTGTTCCTTGCCAATAATAAAGAACTCCACTGGGAGGAGTTGCTCTTGTAAGTGTTTTTGGTCCGCAGGCATTGGTACTAAGTGTTGGAATAGGCGGAGCAGCAGGAGTTACAGGTGTGCAACCGTTTGAGGTTTTTAAGGCATTATACGGTGGATTATTCAATACAGCAAGCATTCTGGCTTTTTGTCCGTTAGTAAAAAGATTTCTGCTATCACAACCAGAGCAGGAGCCTGAACAATATCCGGGTGTATAATCCATATAATTCATAAACATGATACCCGGATTATTGGGTGAGCAAGCATCTGTTTGTGGGAATGGGCCGGGACAAGTGGTTGTTTTGTTTGCCTGATTTGGTGTATCTGAAACTAAATCACTACCACTGCATGTACCACCATCATCACCCCAGATATGACGTAAATTAAGAGAGTGACCGATTTCATGCGTTACTACCCATTTTCCCAATCCCAGAAAACCATACCGGCAAACGGAACCATAGGTATTACTAGCTGAACCTGTTGGAAATTCTGAAAAAGAAACATCCACATCGCAGATCCATATATTCATATATTTTTTAACGTTCCATGCATCCAATCCACCTGTAGAGAAAAATTTCATTTTATTATTGGTGTAATAAAATTGTTGAACAGTTGTTTGTCTTCTTTCAATACCATTGGTAACAGCACCGGTTGGGGTACGTTGTGCTAAACAAAATTGAATGCCCGGGTTTGCAGCAATGGATTGCCAAACAGCTGGAGTGAGGTGTGAATCTGGATTTGTTCTGCTGTAATCCTGATACAATTCCTGAATCACCTGATTACAGAGGGTATTTGAAATATTCTCTGTACTGTTTTTATAAA
>JAHEYA010000342.1 GCA_023251855.1 Bacteroidota bacterium | reverse complement strand
AAATTTTTAACTACGAAAATGGCTTGAAAAAAAGTCTTTCCGTTATTTTTGTTCTTTAAAATAATTAATCAATAATATAAAAAATTATTTACAAAATGACGGATATAAAAGAATTAAATGAGCGCATTCAGCAAGAGAGTGCTTTTGTTGACCTGTTAACCATGGAAATGGATAAAGTTATTGTAGGTCAAAAATACATGGTAGAACGCCTGTTGATAGGCTTACTATCCAACGGACATATTCTTTTAGAAGGTGTTCCCGGCCTGGCAAAAACGTTAGCTATCAAATCGCTGGCTTCTACCATTCATGCTAAGTACAGTCGTATTCAGTTCACTCCTGATCTTCTACCTGCCGATGTTGTGGGTACAATGATATACAATCAAAAGAAGGAAGAATTTACGGTCAGACAAGGACCTATTTTTGCAAACTTTATTTTAGCAGATGAGATTAATCGTGCTCCGGCAAAAGTACAAAGCGCTTTGCTTGAAGCTATGCAGGAAAAACAGGTAACCATTGGTGACCAAACATTCAAATTGCCAAATCCATTTTTAGTACTTGCTACTCAAAATCCTATTGAACAGGAAGGTACATATCCTTTGCCTGAGGCTCAGGTTGACCGTTTCATGTTAAAAGTGGTTATTGGTTATCCCGGAAAGGAAGATGAACGTAAAATTATTCGGCAGAACTTGGCAAGTGAATATCCCACTGTTAATCCTATTCTTAAACCGGAAGATATTTTGAAAGCCAGGGGTATTGTTAAAGATGTTTATATGGATGAAAAAATCGAAAAATATATTATCGATATTGTTTTTGCAACACGTTATCCGGATGAATATAAACTCAACAAATTTGCCGGTTTGATCAGCTTTGGAGGCTCCCCTCGTGCAAGTATAAATTTGGCAATGGCCTCAAAAGCTTATGCATTTATAAAACGGAGAGGTTATGTTATTCCTGAAGATGTTCGTGCTGTATGCAATGATGTGTTGCGCCATCGCATTGGATTGACATACGAAGCAGAAGCAGAAAACATGACCACTGAAATGATCATCAATGAAATTTTAAACACGGTGGAGGTACCTTAATGATTTGAAGATTTGACAATGTGCTGATGTGCTGATGTGCTGATGAAAAAAATAAAGTAATCAATCATCAAATTTTCAAATTACCAAATCATCAAATTGAATTAATGGAAACGTCAGAGTTATTAAAAAAAGTAAGAAAAGTTGAAATAAAAACACGGGGGCTCTCTAATCAATTGTTTTCTGGGGAGTACCACACTGCTTTTAAAGGTAAAGGGATGACCTTTAGCGAAGTTCGCGAATACCAACCCGGTGATGATATCCGTTCTATTGACTGGAATGTTACAGCTCGTTTTAATAGCCCCTTTGTAAAAGTATTTGAAGAAGAGCGCGAAATGACTGTTATGCTACTGGTTGACGTTAGCGCATCGGGTGAGTTTGGTACTCAAAAACAATTAAAACAGGAATTAATTACTGAATTGTGCGCTGTACTTGCTTTTTCTGCAATACAAAATAATGATAAAATCGGAGTGATCTTTTTTACAGATAAAATAGAAAAATTTATTCCACCTAAAAAAGGAAAAACCCATATTTTACGTATCATTCGCGACTTGATTGAATTTAAACCTGAACATAAAAAAACAGACATTAAACAAGCTCTGAAATATTTGACCAACGTAATTAAAAAAAGAAGTATTGCTTTTGTGATCTCTGATTTTATGGCCCCTGATTTCATAGATGCTTTAAAAATAGCAAACAAAAAGCACGATATTGTTGCACTTCGCATTTATGATAAACGTGAGCAGCAGTTGCCTAATATGGGTCTGATCAAGTTTGTTGATGCTGAAACCGGTATACTGAAGTGGATTGATACATCAGATAAAAATGTCCGCATTCATTTTGCAGCAGCATCAAAAAAACACGAAACATTTTTAAAAGAAATATTTTCCAAAAGTGGTGTTGATTCTGCCAACATAAATACATCAGAATCTTATATAAAACCCTTAATGAATTTATTTAAAAGAAGGTAAACCTACGAATAACGAATTTGTACGAATATACGAATCGTTTAAAACTTGTACCTGCTTATTCTATTGGTGATGAAGTTACAATCGAAATATAAATTTTTGTGTATAACAGCAATCCTGTTGATTGCATTATTGCCGTCTTCATTTTCAGCATCTGCACAAGAAATAAAAGCAACTGCAAAACTTGACAGCAACAGTATACGTATTGGGCAGCAGGTTAAATTGATATTAAGTATTCAATATAAAGTTGATAATGGTAAGCAAATAAAAATTAATTGGCCCGAAATAGCTGATACCATTAGAAAAGAAATTGAAATTGTCAGCCAGTCAAAAATTGATACTCTTATTCCGGATAAGAACAATCCTTATGTGTTTGTTCAATCAAAAACACTCAACATCACTTCCTTTGATTCGGGCTATTGGACAATTCCTCCCTTTAAATTTAAAATAAATGATGATACTGCAGGTGTTTTTACTGACCCTTTATTATTAGCTGTCAGTTCATTTGTGGTTGATACAACTCTTGCCATAAAAGATATTAAACCACCTTACGATGAAAAATATTCATGGCTCGATTGGCTCAAAGATAATATGTATGTGGTTTACGGAACTTTAGTAGCAATACTTGTTGTACTCATTATTATTTATTTGGTCAGATATTTTAGAAAAGTAAAACCACCAATGGTTGTAGTAGAAGTTAAAAAAATTCCTGCTCATATTATTGCTTTTGAAAAGTTGGATAAACTTAAAAATGAAAAACTTTGGCAGGAAGGCAAATTGAAAATATACCATATCATGCTCACTGAGATAATTCGTGAATACATAGAAAATCGTTTTAAGATACAGGCTTTAGAACAAACAACCGATGAGATCCTCTATGGTTTCCGCAATGTGGCGATAGACGAGGAAAGCAGAAAAAAATTAAAACAAATATTGATCCTGGCAGATTTAGTAAAATTTGCAAAAGAACAACCTTTGCCTAACGAAAATGAGATGAGCTTAAATAGTGCTTATGATTTTATTAATGGTACTAAAAAGGACGATGAAAGCCCCACCTCTTCATCTCCTCCCCAAAAGGGAGGAGGTAATGGGTGAGAGATTCAAAAATAAATTAGGACAATTAAAATGAAATTGTAATCAATAAAATTTAACGTTTTCAACACCTCCCCTTTGGGGAGGCCGGGAGGGGCCTATGTTCGACTTTTTTAATGATATAACTTTTGCAAACAAAGAATTACTCTGGTTATTGCTTGTAATTCCGGTAATTACTGGCTGGTATATTTGGAAACACAAAACCTATAATGCCGAACTAAAAGTTTCTTCGATCAGTGAATTCAATGGTATAAAAAATTCACTCAAATATTATTTCCGTCATAGTCTAATTGTATTACGGATAGTTGCAGTTGCTTTATTAATAATTGTTTTAGCCCGTCCTCAATCACGCTCTAGTTGGAAAGATGTAAAAACCGAAGGCATTGATATTGTCATGGCTCTTGATATTTCAGGTAGTATGCTCGCAAAGGATTTTAAGCCTAATCGTTTGGAAGCTGCAAAAGAGGTAGCAATTGATTTTATTGACAGCCGTCCAAACGACCGTATCGGCTTAGTAATTTTTAGTGGTGAAAGTTTTACACAATGTCCTTTAACAACAGACCATGCAGTGATTAAAAATTTATTTTCCGGCA
>JAHEYA010000341.1 GCA_023251855.1 Bacteroidota bacterium | reverse complement strand
GAGAAGGTAACATTTTTTCCATAATTTAACCTAAGTAATAGTATTACAGGGAATAAAAATAAACAATATTCGTAAACTTCAGCCTGATTGTTTGAAAATAAATTATACTTCGGCTGAATAAGTTAAGAGGAATAATGGAATAATGGGATTCAGAGGGAAGTGTTTATGGAATTTTAACACCTATTACAAGCATATCATCAACCTGGTCGAGGTTACCGCGCCATTCTTCAATGGTTTTGTTAAGAATTTCTCTTTGTTTTTCAATAGGTTGTTTATTTATATCCATCAGCAATACACGGAAAGGGATAGCCATGAATTTGCGGCCAAACGGCCCGCCAAACTGGTCGGCATACCCATCAGAAAAGATATAAACCGTGTCGCCCCGCTCTAATTGTATAGTATGATTTGTAAATTTCTTTTTATCTTCACCCAGGAAAAAACCTATCGGAAACTTATCGGCTTTGGTTTGCAGCAGTTGTCCTTTCCTGATTATATACAAAGGGTTATAGGCACCGGCATATTGTAATTCGAGGGTATTAAAATCAATGGTGCAAAAAGATATATCCATACCGTCTTTTGCCTGTCCTTCTTCGTGTTCATGCCCGTGATGGAGCGTTTCACTTACTCCTTCATTCAGGAGGTCGAGTATGAGAGAAGGAGCAGTAAGATTGTTGTTAGTAACAGCCTGCTTTAGAATATTATAACCAACAATTGACATAAAGGCACCTGGTACTCCGTGGCCGGTACAATCAACAGCGGCAAACATTACTTTTCCGTTTTTTTCTTCTATCCAGTAAAAATCGCCACTTACTATATCTTTTGGTTTATAAAGTACAAACGATTGAGGTAAAAGCTGTTTCACAAAATTGTCGGGTGGCAAAATGGCTTCCTGAATACGTTTAGCATACTTAATACTGTCAGTAACATGTTTATAGAGCACTTCAAGCTCTTTATTTTTATCTTCAATTTCTTCTTTTTGATGCACCACCTGTTCTGTACGTTCAACCACTTTGGCTTCGAGCACACGTTCATTTTCACGCAAATCTTCACGCATCTTTAACAGTGCGGCACTCAAGGTATCATCATTACTTAAAGGACGATAATCGGAATCAAAGTTTCCAGAACCAACCTGGTTGGCAAATTCGGTAGTTCTTTCCATACCATCTATCAAATCATTTAGGGCAACAGACATTTCACCAATCTCATCTCTCCTGTCTTCCATACGTTCGGCAGGCAGAATTCCCTTACCCATTAACAGCAGCATTTTTTTCAGTTGTTGTATAGGGCTTACAATGGATTTTACAGTAAAAAACGCTATTAAAATGCTTCCCAAAACTAATATTATGCCCAGAGCAATAACCACAGTTTCAAGATCCTTAAAAGAAGTAAGCATCTCTTCATTGTTTGTGGTGGCGTTTGCATTTTGTTTATCAATAAGTTTGTTTAATTGGGTTTTTAGAGGATTAAACTTACCGTCTATTTGTTCGTAATCTTCACCAAGAACAAAATAAGTAACGGGGTCACCATAATCTTCTATTTGAGTCAACTTGCTCATAATACTTTCCTGAAAAAGGTTGAACAAATCATCAATTGATCGAAAGATTTCATTCATGTTTTGTCTTTCATCGGCACTCCATTTTTCTGAAAATTCTTTGATTTGCATTTTCAGTATGGGATACTCTTTGTTGAGAAGTGCAACAAAACGCTCCTTTTCCGGGTAACCTTTTTCTGTATAATACCAATGTGTAATACCGAGTTTTGAACGGTATAAAAGAGCATCCAACTCTTTTAATTTGGCAAGTGAGGGGTTAACTATATCGGTTACCTGTGAAATTTTTTCACGGCTGCTGTTAAGGGTTACATTTGTAAAAAAGAAAGAAACAGCGGTTAAAATAACAATAGCAGCAAAGCCTAATGCTATTCTTTTACCAATTGTAAATCTAAACCCCATATACTTGCTTTAGGTATGCTGTTACTCTTTTTTGTTCTTTTTAATATCTTTCAGTTGCTGCCTGTAAATATTTGATTTTTCCGGTTCATTTAAACCGAAATAAATACCGGATAATCCGATTATTGCTTCTTCACGTTGCGGATCAAGTGTATGTGCTTTCTCCATGAAAGGCAATGATGCCTTAAATAATTTAACCGACTGATCCTGAACAACCTCAAGTACCATTAAGTCGGCATCATATGGTTGTGATTTAATAAGATTTACAGCCTGGTTATAATATAAAATTCCTAAACTATAATTTGCCGAAACATTGTTAGGTTCAATTGATAAAATTTTGGTATACAATGCTTTGGCTAAGTTAATATACTTAACAGAAGCAGCACTGTCTTTACTTGATTCAATAAATGTATTGTATACAGAACCTAATGCAAGTGCAAATTCAATTTCTCTTGCCTGATAAGTATCCGTAGATGGGTCAATGATTTTATAATATTCCTGCTCTTTTCTAAATAAATCAATGGCTGTCTGGTATTCTATAAGATCTTCAAAACACTCCGCTTCATCATTATGCATTGTAACAATCAGAAACTTCATTATATTGATGTTTTCACTCAGATAATCATTGTTTCTATCGAGTATAATGGACTGTCTCAATGCATCCAATGCTTCAAACCTTGCAGGGGACATTTTATTACTTTTTTCTTTCTTTTTATAAATATCTGTATATATAATACCACGTATATACCATGATTGGGCATCGTTAGCGCTTTCAGGGTTAAGTATCGCGTTATCGATATTTACTTTGGCGCTGTCAAGCTGATTTTTTTCATAGAACTCAATTGCCAGATTCACCTTTTCCAGCTGCGCTTTTGATACCATTACTGTAACCAGTAACAGCCCCAAAATCAAAGTTCTTATTTTTATTAACAGTCTCATTATGACGCAAATATACTAAAAAATAGTTAATTAACCATCTGAGCCATCTGTATTAAATTGATGGCTACTTTTAGTTTGTATTTTTCTAAATTGGTTTTATTTAATTCAAATTTTTGTTTATTGTCAATTACAATAAAATTAATTGCAGCTCCCTTCTGAGCCAGGCCGGGTTTTTCCGTAATGATCAGGGGGCTTTTACCTTTTGTTTTACTTATAACTTCAGAAAGCTGTGAAGAATTGTCGGAGAGGATAAAAATAATGTTAAACTTAGCGTTGTCCTCTATAGTGGATATATTCCTGATTTCTATACTTTGATTCCCTACTTTTTTACTGACGGACATTTTGGATAATTCACTCAGAAGTGCACTGTTATTGCCAATGAAACCGATAACAAAACTGCCCTCTTTATATGTGTCGGGCCATTCAATGTATTTGGTGAAGTTGTATATATAAATAGCTTTAATTCTGGCATTAGCCTCTTCTGAGTCGTCTGGAACAACTGTAACGGCTGAGGTGAACAGCACAAATGAAGATAATATGAATAAAAGTTTCCTCATGCCAGTGAAAAAGCCAAACAAATTATACGCCACTTTTTATAGAAGTTTGCAAATATAGAATTTTTCTGAGCATATTAAACCGAAAAATTTCAGGTTTTTAAGTCCATGCAACAAATTGTTAATATGCTGTTAATTAATTGTTGATATTACGCAAAATTTATATCTAAGAAAAGTTTTCAAAATAACTTCAACAAAAGAAATATGATTCATTTTCAAATTGCCACCCACAGTCTTCCCTTCGACTTCGCTCAGGGTAAACTAGCTCTGACTGACCGCGCACGAGTCATAT
>JAHEYA010000340.1 GCA_023251855.1 Bacteroidota bacterium | reverse complement strand
GTTCGGAACAAAGAATTGATTCCTGAAAAAGGCCCATTGATAGTGTTGGCAAACCATCCAAGCACTTTTATGGATCCGATTGTTATTGGAACAATACTTGATCGTGAATTATTTTTTTTAGGAAAAGGCGTAATCTTTAAAAACAAATTTGTTGGATGGCTTTTATCAAAACTCAATGGGATACCAATTTATCGCCAGCACGATGATCCTACAATGATGGCAAAAAACGAAGAAATTTTTATTCGTTGTTTTGAACATTTAGAAAAAAATGGTGCACTCCTGATGTTTCCTGAAGGTACCAGTTTTACAGAACGTAAACTACGTCCAATAAAAACAGGTGCTGCACGCATTGCTTTGGGCGCAGAAACACGAAACAATTTTAAGCTCGGTACACATATCGTTACTATTGGTTTAAATTATGCCAACCAACATAAATTTAACCGTGACCTGTATATCAATATTGATAAACCTATTAAAATTGCTGATTTTAAAGAAGGATACGCTATTGATGACCATAAAACCGTTGAAAATTTAACGGAAGAAATTCGCAAAAGTCTTGAAAAATTAATCATTGCTATTGAAGATGACAAAACCGATGAACTGGTAAAAAACATCGAAACATTATATAAATATAAGCTTTCAAAGGATCTTGGAATTGATAAAAAAGATAAAGAAGCTGATTTTATTTTGACAAAAAATATTGTAGAAACTGTTGATCATTTTTTAAAAAGTAACCCTGAACGGGTAGAATTATTACGTAAAAGAATAGATGCTTATTTGAATAACCTTTATCAGTTGGGACTCAGAGATGAGGATATTGCAAGAAATCAAAAGAGCAGTTCATTTATAGGAAGTAATTTAAAAGCCCTGCTGATATTGGTTTTAGGCTTTCCGGTTTATATTTATGGATTGATAAATAATTATTTACCTTTTGAAATCCCCGGATTACTTGCAAAAAAAATAACTGAATCAATTGAGTACAGAGGCGCAATTATGATGGTTGGCGGATTGTTTACATTCCTCATTTTTTATATTTCACAAATTATTATTGTCTGGAAATTAACACATAGTCAATTGTTCACAATTGCTTATGGACTAAGCCTTCCTGTTACCGGCCTATTTGGTTATTGGTACTTTCATACCGTTAATAAAATGAGAACAAAATGGATGCTGATGATGTTATTTTATAAAAAAAGTGTATTTATTTCAAGCCTTATTACTGAACGGGAACAGATCATTTCAGAATTTGATAAAGCCAAAAATAAATACACTCAAACAGTTTTAGGAAATTAAAAAGTTCTTTAATTTCTATTTCTTTGTTTTTCTTTTAATAAGTTTCACAAGAACATAAGCCCCTGCTCCCAATATTACCCACAAAGGCCAGGCGTATGCCAAACCAACCAGAAAACTTAAAAACCCACTCCATCCATTACCAAAAGCATTGCCTAATCTGCCAAAGAAGCCCGGTTTATCTGTTGGTGTATATTCAAACTCCTGATGAAAATTTAAATTGATAGTACTATAATTTACCTGGTCAGAAAGAAATTTCAACTGGCCTTCTTTTGCTTCAATCTCTTCACGTATCTCACCCAATTTTTTTTCTATTTCCAAAATATCAGTTACCTTAGAAGCCTTGGTTAATATATCCAAATAACGCTTTTCAATTTCCTTTTTTGATTTTAAACGTGATTGAATATCTACAAATTCAGCAGTTACATCTTCAGCAGAAATATTTTTAGAATTTACATTGCTTGCCACTGCTAACAACTTATTTATCATGGAGTCAAAATCCTTATTCAATACGCGTATTACCATATTGTTTGAAATACTGTAGGTCGAATTCTGCTCATTTTCACCACCTATATAAGCATTTCCGGCTTTTACAATTTTCTCAATCTCGATTCTTGCTTTTTTATAATCATCAATTGTAATATTCAAATTAGCGGTTTTTTTTATTTTTTCAGCAATTTTAACTTTTTGAACTACTTCATTTGGAGCTATAGTAGCGCTTCCTCCTGTTTCTTCTTTTGATTCATCCGCAACAATCGTTTTTTCATCCATTTTTTCTCCTCTACCATCGGCTGGAGGAGCTGGTGGTGGTGCTGTTGCATCTAAAGACGAAGAAGGTCCAAAACTTTTATAATCGGCAGATTTATTGCCACAAGAGCATAACATCACAATTGCAAGGAGAAAAGAATACATCGTTTTCATTTTTTTTAGTTTTAAATTGGTTAAATGAATTACAGTAAAATTAAACTATTTCAAAGTACAGATTCAATAATTTAAAAATTCCATAAAGGAATTCTTCTTAATTTCGTTTAAAATAATAAGCTCATGAGCATTTGGTTTAAACCCTATATACTTAAAGACATACAATGGATGCAAAACGGTAATATGTGTGAAGCCATTGGCATTGAAATTACTGAAATTACTACTGATTCTGTGAAAGGTAAAATGCCTGTTGACCATCGTACTGTTCAACCCATGAAAATATTGCATGGTGGTGCATCAGTTGCTTTGGCAGAAACGCTTGGTAGTGTCGCTTCTAATTTAATTGTCGACATCACTAAATATGCTTGTGTTGGATTGGATATTAATGCAAACCATATTCGTCCCGCCAGAAGTGGTTTTGTGTATGGTGAAGCAAAAGCAATTCACCTCGGTAAAAAAACACATATCTGGAGTATAGAAATAAAAAATGAAGAAAATAAATTAGTTTGTATAAGCCGGATTACAATGGCAATAATCGAATTGGAGAAATAGAGAAATGGAGAATTAGAGAATTAAACAGATGGTTAAATCTACATTTTTCTATTTCACCAAATCCCTAATTCACCAAATCTCCAATTCGAAAAATCTCTAAATCAAATAAAATGTGGAAAGAAGAAAAAAATCAATTAAAACGCAGCTTTCAATTTACTAATTTCATTGAAGCATTTGGTTTTATGTCGCAAGTGGCATTAATAGCCGAAAAAATGAATCATCATCCAAATTGGAGTAATGTCTATAATAAGGTAGATATAGCGCTTTCTACGCATGATGCGGATAATTCAATCACCGAAAAAGATAGAAAATTAGCATCTGAAATTGATAAGATATTTAAAGGGAAAAATTCTCTTTTCAAATATTAATTAAGATCTTCAGAAAAATATTTTTGATACACTACACAAAACAAAATAAATGTTAGAAAACACCGGAAGAACGGAATTAAGCAGCTTAGGCGAATTTGGTTTAATAAAACACCTCACTCAATTCATTGAAATAAAAAATGAAAGCACCATCAAAGGTATTGGTGATGATGCTGCTGTTATTGACTTTAAAGGCAAACAAACTGTTGTTTCAACCGACATGCTTGTGGAAGGTGTACATTTTGACCTGTCGTATGTTCCGCTTAAACACCTTGGTTTTAAAGCCATTTCAGTTAATGTTTCAGATATCTATGCCATGAATGCAATGCCAAAACAGGTTACTGTTTCATTGGCACTTTCCAACCGCTTTTCGGTAGAAGCTCTTGAAGAGCTTTATTCAGGGATGCTTATGGCTTGTAAAAAATATAAAGTGGATATGGTGGGTGGTGATACAACAACAGCAAAATCAGGATTAGTGATAAGCAGTACTGCAATCGGAGAAGCCAATGCGGACGCCTTGGTTTATCGCGATGGTGCTAAAGAAGGTGATTTACTTTGTGTTACCGGTGATCTTGCAGGAGCTTATGTTGGCTTGCAACTACTGGAACGC
>JAHEYA010000339.1 GCA_023251855.1 Bacteroidota bacterium | reverse complement strand
TAATGTTATTGCTACTAAAAAAACAATCTGTAATTTACTGATAATAAGTGGATAAACATTAAAAAAACATAAAATATAGCGATTTTAAATTATTTTTTTTGATATTATGCACATAACTATATCTTTGCATTCGAATTAACCTTAAAACATTTAAAAAAATGTCAGAAATCGCCACAAAAGTAAAAGCTATCATCGTTGATAAATTAGGTGTTGACGAAAAAGAAGTAACACCAACCGCTAGCTTTACAAATGATTTAGGAGCAGACTCACTTGATACAGTTGAATTGATCATGGAGTTTGAAAAAGAGTTTAATATTGCCATTCCGGATGACCAAGCCGAAAAAATCGCTACAGTTGGCGATGCAATTGCTTACATTGAAGCAAACGCGAAATAATTTCTAACCGATTTATTTTATGAAATTTAGACGAGTCGTAGTTACTGGACTTGGTGCTATTACACCGCTTGGCAATAATGTTACCGATTACTGGAATAATTTGATAGCCGGTGTTAGCGGAGCAGCGCCTATCACTCGTTTTGATGCTTCAAAGTTTAAGACCCAGTTTGCATGTGAAGTAAAAGGCTTTAATCCTGAAGAATATTTTGATCGCAAAGAAGCAAGAAAACTCGATCCCTTTTCCCAATACGGTATATGTGCCGCTATTCAAGCGGTTAAGGATGCGGGGTTAGATGGTGCAAATGCATTTGATCCAGACAGGGCCGGAGTTATCTGGGGTTCTGGAATTGGGGGTTTACAAACCTTCCAGGACGAATGTTTTAATTTCGCAAAAGGCGATGGATCGCCACGTTTCAACCCTTTTTTTATTCCTAAAATGATAGCCGATATTTGTTCGGGGCACATTTCAATCATGTTTGGAATGCGTGGTCCTAACTTTACAACAGTATCTGCTTGTGCATCATCAACCAATTCAATAATAGATGCAGCAACCTATATCAAATTAAATAAAGCTGATATTATTGTTGCCGGTGGTTCAGAAGCTGCAGTTTGTGAAGCCGGTGTTGGCGGCTTTAATGCCATGCATGCGCTTTCTACACGTAATGATTCTCCCGGAACAGCCTCTCGTCCTTTTGATATGGATCGTGATGGTTTTGTATTGGGCGAAGGAAGTGGTTGTTTAATTTTAGAAGAACTGGAACACGCTTTAAAACGTGGAGCAAAAATATATGCTGAAATTGCAGGAGGCGGTATGACTGCTGACGCCAACCATATTACAGCGCCTCATCCGGAAGGATTAGGAGCTCTTAATGTTATGAAAAATGCATTGCAAGATGCTGAAATGACAACAGATCAGATCGATTATGTGAATGTTCACGGCACTTCTACCCCACTTGGTGATGTTGCAGAAACAAAAGCAATCCTTAAAGTATTTGGTGAACATGCTTATAAATTAAATATCAGTTCAACCAAATCAATGACCGGCCATTTGTTAGGTGCTGCAGGCGCAATTGAAGCCATTGCTTCCATATTGGCTGTAAAAAATGATATTGTACCACCTACCATCAATCACTTTACAGATGATGCTGCATTAGATAATAACCTGAACTTTACATTTCACAAAGCGCAAAAGCGTATTGTACGTGCTGCATTGAGCAATACATTCGGTTTTGGAGGACACAACGCTTCTGTTATTGTAAAAAAATTTATTGCTTAATATTTGATGTGAGATATGAGATGTGAGATGTGAGATATTACATATAAACTATTAATTATTTTCTTTGGCAATTTTCTCAAAACCGTTTAGAGTTTATTTTTCTCCCGACAAATTATTTCATGAATCATTACACAACATTCTTGGATTTTATCCAGGCAATATTGCGTTATACAAATTGGCATTCCGCCACAGTTCTGCTTCACAGACAATAAAAAAAGGTGTGAAAGACAGTAATGAACGTCTTGAATTTTTGGGAGATTCAGTTATCGGGACAGTAGTAGCTGATTATCTTTTCAAAAAATTTCCTTTTAAAGATGAAGGCTTTTTAACCAAGATGCGTTCAAAAATGGTTAGCAGAGCAAAACACAATCAGTTAGCAATTAAGTTAGGGCTAAACAAATATATGGAAGTGAATAACAGCCGTTTTAAAAACCAACCCGGTTCTATTAATGGTGATGCTTATGAAGCTTTGATCGGTGCCATCTATCTTGACAAAGGATATAAATTTGCGCAGGATTTTATTCTTACCCGCATTATCAATGTACATATTGATATGGAAGAAGTGGAAACAAAGGAAATAGATTTTAAAAGCAAGTTTATAGAATGGGTGCAAAAAGAAAAAAAGGAGTTTCGCTTTGATATCATTGCTGATGCAGGTACTTCAGCAGATAAACTATATGTAATTCAGTTGGTAGTGGAGAACGAAATCGCGGGAACTGCCCAACATTTTTCTAAAAAACGGGCGGAGCAATTAGCTGCTGAGCAGGCATGTGGGGTCCTCGGAATTTAAACCTCCACCATGTTTGTTAATGCTACAAAATCAGCCACCGACAATTCTTCTGCTCGCTGTGTAAGGTATTTATGATCTAAAAATTCCGATTTTAATTTGAATGCTTTAATAGAGTTGCGCAATGTTTTTCTGCGTTGATTAAAACCTGCTTTTACAACTTGTTTGAATAATTTTTCGTTGCAATCAAGTTGTTGTACTTTGTTTCGGGTTAGGCGTATAACAGCTGATTTTACTCGTGGTGGAGGGTTAAACACATTTTCATTTACCGTAAATAAATATTCTATATCATAAAATGCCTGAAGTAAAACACTTGTAATTCCGTACGTTTTATTTTTAGGTTTGGCTGCAATACGCTCTGCTACCTCTTTTTGAAACATACCAACTACTTCCGGAACCTGATTTTTATGATCTAAAACTCTGAATAAAATTTCAGTAGAAATGTTGTAAGGAAAATTACCAATCACTGCAAAAGGCTCATTATTAAACAAATTATTAAAATCAAGAGTTAAAAAATCTCCTTCAATAATTTTATTTTGAAGCGTTGGAAAATGTTGTTTTAAATAAGCAATTGATTCTCTATCGATTTCTATAATGTGGGTTTCATAAGAAGGTTCTGTAACTAGATACTTTGTAAGAACACCCATTCCGGGACCAACTTCCAACACTTTTTTGTACTGAGAAGTATGCTTCAGACTTTTTACAATATCCTGAGCTATACTTTCATCTTTCAAAAAATGTTGTCCTAAATGTTTTTTAGCTCTTACCGGGTTGGTCATTAGTTAGTAGTTGGTAGTCGGTAGTTAGTAGTTGGTAGTCGGTAGTTAGTAGTTGGTAGTCGGTAGTTAGTGGTTAGTTAGTGGTTAGTTATTGGTTATTAGTTATTGGTTATTAGTTATTGGTTATTGAGTTATTGGTTATTGAGTTATTGGTTATTGAGTTATTGGTTATTGAGTTATTGAGTTATAGTACTTCCAAAAGTGTTCTGAAAGCTACAAATTTATTTGCGTATTTATCAGCATGCTCTTTTTGTAAACGTGGAGAATGATCACGTTGGTACTCCTGCAACTTATTCATGCTTTCGCAAGTGTATTGAATAGAGTATGTTGTACCCTGTTGCTCATCAACAAGTATTTTACAAATTTTATTTTCCAAAAAGTATCCAGTATTCATTACTTCAGGGATGTGTTTTTCTTTCATCCATTGAAGCCATTCTTCACGAACATCATTTTCGATATTTACAGTTACGTTGTATATAATCATACTCTACGAATTACGAATTTTAAC
>JAHEYA010000338.1 GCA_023251855.1 Bacteroidota bacterium | reverse complement strand
TTGAGAAGGTTTTAGCATCTATTTAATGATCTTTTTTGATTTCCATCCCTATTTTGTTTTGTATTAAGCTAATAAAAGCTATCTTCGTATCCCAATTTTCAAATTGAATGCGGATGTGGCGTAATTGGCAGCCGCGCCAGACTTAGGATCTGGTGCCGCAAGGCGTGGGGGTTCGAGTCCCTTCATCCGCACAAGTACAGTTTGTAAACCTCTATAAATTAACCATTTATAGAGGTTTTTGTTTTATGGGGGACAGTATAGGGGACAGTTTTGGTGTTTTCTTATTTAATTTAATTACACAAAAAAATCATTCTTTTTATCTCTAATAAATTCAATCATTTCCTCTAAATCTTTAGGGCTGCATAAATCAGATACATTAAACTGAACGATTTGCCCATATAATGGTAGTAACACCATAAAAATCTGCAAGGTCAGAATCAATTATTACCCGCTTACCCCGGAGAATAATAATAGCGTTGTGTATTTTTTCTTCTGTGAGTTTGTTGAGTTTAGTCATATTGTTTCGTTTCGGGAGGTGGTACCATTTTGACACCACCTTTTGTTTAAAAAATATTTTATTGAGGTGGTACCAATTTGGCACCACCTTTTTCACAATTGTTTTTTAATGTTTTTTACATAAGTTGCAATTTCTTCTTCCAGTGCCAGCACTTTATCTTTAAGGGCTTCCGGCTTTTCGTATTCCACCACTATATGCTCAACAATTTTATAACGCGAAATACTGAGATCATATTTATTTTTTCACTACTAACCAACTAAATTATTTTAAAAAAAGCAGGTAGCCGAAGCCACCTACTAAAGTTGTACACTTGTGTTGCAAAACAATAAGATAACAACACGAGCAAAAATACTGAAATAAAATTAGTCGGTCAGCCGATAATAAAGCAAGTGCTTAATTTAATAGACCTCTTGCGTAAGTCATTGATTTAAAAAAAATTTGCCACAAAGTCACTAAGACACCAGGGAACACAAAGAATTTCTTAGTGAAACTTTGAGGCTTCGTGTCTTCGTGGCATAAAAAATTTCAATACGCAAGAGGTCTAATAGATATAGCAGGATTTAACAGTCTAGTTGCAGAAAAAAACAGTAAAGAAGTTTGCGCAACAATATAAAAGTACAAGTCCCTGATTTATTTGCAACATAAGAAACAAGGGGTATGTTTTTAAAAATAAAATAGATATAATAAAATCAGCTACTTTAGAGGTGATATTAAGTAACTATAAAAGATTAGTCATCTAGCGCATTTAACAGTTAGAGCAAATGTTTCATTTGTATTTTTAATAAAAAAATTTAAACCGGGGCTTTTTTATTATGAACAAAATCAAGAACCCTCTTTTTTTTATCCACTTAATTGGAATATTTATTTTCCTATTGACATTTCCCTTCACTATTTTTTCGCAAAAAATTAATGATACCCTTAGCTCAGTTCCTGCTAATATCCTGATAGTACAGCCCCAGGTACACATTGGTAAACTTATAAAAATTTATCCCGACTTTCCTTCCTCCACTTTTGTGAATTTCAACGAAATTAATTTTGGTTTGCAAACATGCGGCAAAAAGGAATGGCAAGAGTTATATGGATATCCCCAAGTAGGACTAAGTTTTATTTATGGCGATTGGTCCAACAATTCGGTTTTGGGTAAAAATTATGCATTAATTCCAAATCTTGCATTTCAAAAACACATCCTCAAAAAAATTAAATTTCAAACCCGCATTGGGTTTGGCTTTACTTATTTTACAAAACATTTCGATGTAATCAACAACCCAACTAATAATGTAATTGGCAGTAGTTTTACTAATATTACTTTTTTATCAGAAGATATCCAATACCAGATAAATCAATCGATTCAGCTCAATTTGGGGATTTCTGCTTTTCATTCATCAGATGGTCATTATCAATTACCAAACTTAGGCGCAAATGTACCTTCAGTTAATTTTGGATTAAATTATTTTTGGAACAGACTGCCACATTTTTATAAGCATGATAGCATTAAAAAACCGAATAAAAAATGGGTGCTGAATTTTTTTGCAGGCTATGGCAGACACGAATTTGGAAGTGCCACAAAACCCACTGGTGGCCCTAAATATCCTGTTTTTAATGGAGCTTTGTTTGTATCAAAACGCTATAAAAAAATATGCAATTTTCAAACCGGACTATCCTACACTTACTATACTGATTATTACGATTATATAATCAATCAAGAAATTTTTAATTCAATGCAACACCTGAAAGCATCAGTAATTACTACATTTATAGGCAATGAATTCATAATCGGAAAATTTGGATTGATTGTTCAAACCGGAATAAATATTTATAACCCCTTTCTAAAACAATTCAGATCAGGAGAAGATAGCAGGCGCCAAATTGATATATATATACCTACTAAAATTGGAATTCAATATTATTTTCTTGATCCCACAGATAAACCAAAACATAATATATACTTAGGTTTGTACATGAAAGCAAATTTCGGAACAGCTGATTATGCGCAGATCGCAACGGGTATTACTTTTTAGCGGGGAGCAAGTTTAAAGATTGTTCCATTTGTACTTGAGATAAAAATCTCATTTTTATTTTTTATCCAAACTGAAAACAAATTGGCATCAGTGATTTTTTTGATCTCTTTCCAATGCTCCCCTCCATCAATTGTATAACTAATCAATCCATTATTTCCAACAGCGTAACCTTCATTACTATTAATAAATTTGATTTGATTGAAATGACGGGTATGCACAATATCATTATTGTGTCCGAGCTGTGATTCCCATGAATTGCCGCCATCAACTGTTTTATAAATACCACCGTTGTATCCGCAAGCAAAACCAATTGAATTGGTAATAAAATTCATGGAAACAAAAAAATCATTATCAACCGGCATCGGAGTAAACGTATTTGCACCATCAGTTGTTTTAAAAATTGTTCCATAACCACAATAAATTCCACTTAAGGGAGCAGTATAATAAACATCTCTCACCTCATGATCAACTGTGGTGCAAAACCAATGATTTCCGGCATTGTACGTAATATAAGCTAAACCGATTTCAAATCCACTTCCTCCAACAGCATACACCATTTTATCATCAAAACAAAATATTTTTCTTAAGGTACCATCGTATCCAACCGCATACGGTTGTTGCATATCCTGCTGATTAACCCATGTTAGTCCACCATTTGTTGTTTTCAATAACAATGAATTTTCTCCACAGGAAAATCCTATTGAATCATTATAAAAAACAATATCATATAAACAGTAAGCAGCATTATAGAATATTTTTTGCCAGGAAGATCCGGCATCATTAGTTTTAAATATATATCCGGATTGCCCTCTGATTCCGCCACAAACGTAACCTACTGTATCATTAAGAAATGAAATACGTTGAATATTTATACTTTCATTAACGTTTGTAATTGTATAATTTACTTCGAGTGGTTGTTCCTTTTTGCATGAAAAAAAAAGGAAAAAAATTATTAATAGAGAGAGAAAAAAAAAAAATTGTTGCTTTCGCTTAATCATGATTCACCAAAATTAGGATTTATTATCCAATCCTAATGTCTACTCCTGATTAAAATAATCGAGTGATGACAGGTCAACCAAATGCACATCTTTGTAATAATAATGCAGAATATCTTCGTACGAATATTTTAATTTGGACATCTGCATAGCACCTTCCTGACAAAGCCCAACCCCATGGCCATAGCCCTTGCCTTTAAATACTATTGCATCACCCACTTTA
>JAHEYA010000337.1 GCA_023251855.1 Bacteroidota bacterium | reverse complement strand
AATTATCGAGAGCAATATCAATTTCACGTTTATTCATTCCGGAGGTAATTGCAATTGCTTTAATCCCTTTATTGACAAGGTTATCCACCTGGTCTTTCATTAATGCAATCAAAGGAGAAACTACTATACAGATACCATCTTTGGCTAATGCGGGAATCTGAAAACAAATGGATTTGCCACCTCCGGTAGGTAGAAGCGCTAAAGTATCTTTGCCATCCAACACAGCGTTGATTATCTCTTCCTGCACGGGGCGAAAATTTTTATGACCCCAATACTTCTCTAATATTTCATGGATGGTTGACATTTTATACTAATGACTTATCACCACTTTATTGAGGGTTCTAACAGTTTTACTTTCTGTTATAAGTGTGTAGATGCCGGTTTCAAACGCAGTGGTATTTAGTTGTGGATTGGTTGTAACTTCTTTTTCTAATATCAATTTACCAATTACATCATACAAACGAATCATCGTTTTTTCGGTGATACCTGCTATATTAAGGCTATTGATAGCCGGGTTTGGATAGATTGTGATCGCTGAATTTTTATTGATTTGTTGAATTCCAACATTACTAAAGTGTTTTACATTGGAGCGGGAGGATGTATAGGATGAACGTGTAGGGTTACATGCACCTGCTGCTATCACTGCTTCAACATAATAACTTGGATTTGAAAAAGAACTAAAGTTCAAATCAGTAAATGTCAATTGGGTACTTGGAGTTGTTGCAATTTGCAAAAAATTACCTGTTGAAGTATCATCTCTGAATATTTTATAACCGGAAATTGGAGTGCTGTTATTCTCCACCTGATAGGCTGTCCAGCTGAAATTTCCGAGTACGTTTGTAAGATGAATAGTAGAATGATAATCACTTAAAAGTGATAAAACGCCATGAGCATTTTTCGTTTTTAATTTATATTTATATTCCGAAGTGTTCGGATTAGCGGTCGGATCACCAAAAACACTCAAAGAATCTGCTGAAACAGCACCAATACGTTGATAGGTATTTGTTGTTACTTCCTTATAAACAATAAAGCTATCAACAACAGTCATGTTGAGGTTTGTTTTTTCCCAAACCAATAAATTATGTGTTAGTGTTGAATCAACTGTTACCAGGCAAATTGGAGGTTTTGGTGGGAGTGGACCTGCATGAATAGTATCTGTATAGCTATTAGTACAACTATTGGAATCTACTAAATGCAAAGTATAAATACCGCTACAAAGTCCGTCAATAGAATCAATGGAGGCTAAAACATTTTGTGTAGAATCGAGCCATTGTGATTGAATAGTTCCTGTACCACCTGCTAAATGAGCAATTATAGAGCCATCACAATATAAACTTGAACTTTCATTATGTGTTGTAAAAGTGGCTGTAGGCAATGGATTGATGGAAATAGTTTGTGTTGCCGTGTTTGCACATCCGTTTGTTGTGCCAGTAACAGTAAAGGTTGTTAACGTAGAAGGTGCTGCAAATGCCAAGCCATTTGTAACTCCACCTGTCCAAGTATAAAATGCAGCTCCGTAGGCGGTAAGTGTCATCATTGCTCCTGCACAAATGGTTGTTGCAGTTGCATTGATTGAAAGATTGGGCAAAACATTTAATCGGATAGAAATATCACCTGAAGCTTGGTTAGATGTTATCAAATCACTTTTTCCATCATTATTAAGGTCAGCACTTACAATTGAAACGGGAATAGTACCAACAGCAAAATTGGTGGCTGTTCCGAAGCTTCCTGTTCCGGTACCTAAAAGAACGGAAACATTATTTAAACTGCTATTATTGGCTGCCAGATCTGTTTTTCCATCAAAATTGAAATCAGCACCAATTAACCATAAAGGAAAACTACCAACAATAAAGTTGGTAACAGCCCCGAATCCGCCTGTTCCGGTACCTAATAAAACGGATATATTATCTGTGCCATTATTAACTACTGCAATGTCTTTATTTCCATCCACATTTAAATCATAACTAACAATAGCAACAGGGTGAGTACCAACAGTAAAATTAGTAGCACTACCAAAACTTCCTAATCCATCACCTAACAATATGGAAACGTTGTTTGAAGTACGATTAACAATTGCCAGATCGAGTTTTGTATCGTTATTAAAATCTTTGCAGTTCAGCGCAACAGGTTCGTTTCCAACAGTAAAATTAGTAGCTGAAGCAAAACCTCCCAATCCATTTCCAAGTAATATGGAAACATTGTTTGAAACGCTATTCGTTACTGCAAGATCATTTTTGTTGTCACCATTAAAATCAGCACTTATGATTGCTGTTGGTTGAGTGCCTACGGCAAAATTAACAGCAGCACTAAAAGTGCCATTTCCAATCCCTAATAATATTGATACATCATCAGAGCCGTTATTGACAACAGCCAAATCTATTATAGTATCATTATTAAATTTTCCACTAATAACCGATATAGGTTGAGTTCCTGTTGCGAAATTGGTTACACTTCCAAAAGTGCCATTACCATTACCTAATAGGATGGACACATTGTTTGAAGCAGTATTATTGGCTGTTGCAATATCGGCTTTACCATCTCCGTTAAAGTCGGCACTAATAACTGAGTGTGGATCATTTCCAACAGCAACATTAGTTGTGGTTGAAAAACAAACCTGAGCAGTAGCACTTATAACAGCGAGTGAAAAAGAAATAGCAACTGCAAAGATTTTAAATGGGAGATGTAGCGTTTTTGTTTTCAAGTTTCAGATTTTTTTATTTAGATTATTTGAAAAATTAATTTTTTAATACATTTATTTTTTTAACTATTTTTTCTGTTGAGGTTGAAATTTCAACAAAATAAATTCCGCTTGGCTGTTCTGTAAGGTCAATGTTAATTGGGTAATTAGGCAATTGGTTTATTTGTGATTTGTAAACAATTTCTCCTAACAAATTATAAATTTCAATACTTGATACCTGATACTTGATACTTAATACTTGAAACTTTCCTGTTGTTGGATTAGGAAAAATGTTGAATGCCAAATTAAAATCATTTTTTGAAATTGATAACGGACCACTTGTAATATTAATATTATCAAGGTATACAGCCTGTCCCCAGCCACTAACATTTTCTAATGCAATTTTTACTGCTCCCTGACCTGCATAGCTATTTAAGTTTACAGTTTCAGTTCTCCATTGAGTAGAAGTAGGAAGAAATGTGCCACTACTTTGATCAGGTGCTGTAGCCAGAGTTGTACCTCCTTTTCCATAAACTGTTGACCATGTTGAGCCGCAATCGTTACTTACGGATACGGCCAATGAATCAAAATAGGTTGAATTATAACGGGCATAAGCAACATCAAATGTTAGTGTAATAGGCAGAACAGCATTTGTCAGATCTATGTAGGAAGAATAAATAAAATCACTTTGTCCGGAAATATTCTGACTTACATTATTATTCATTTCCGTACATGCAGTACTGGTGCCAAAACCGCTTGCAGTAGTAACTTTAGTCCAGGTAGTGTTTGAATTAGGATTACCAATGGTCCAATTAGCCGAAGGGAAAGCCGATTCGCAATTTTCACTTTGTGGAGTAGTAACAACAGGTAATGCAGCAATAATTGAAAATGAATTTGTAGAAGAATCATTGATCGTATTTTGTTCAATTCCACCATTAGGACTTGTAGTATATACATTCAATGTATGTGACGCAACTGCTATTCCTGTGATCGCATTTAAGGTAAATATAGTAGAAGCACCGGTTGTTAAACTACCGGTCCAGCTGTATGTTTGAACCGAACCGTTATCCACTTTGTAATTAATAGT
>JAHEYA010000336.1 GCA_023251855.1 Bacteroidota bacterium | reverse complement strand
CAGCGCCTGGGTCGGCAACTCCGGGACAGCCCGCTTCTGAAATAATTCCAATGTTTTTTCCAAGATCAATAGAATTAAAATAAGCAGAAATCTCATTCGCTTGTGTATGCTGATTTAAAGAATGAAGAATAATTTCTTGCAGAGGTTTTTGAATCCCAATTTTTTTTAAATAATGACGTGCTGATTTTTCATTCTCAACAATATATTCATCAATTGAATTAATTATCTGATTTATTTTAACAGGAATCACATCAGCTGTTTCATCAGTATCACCAAGGGTTGTAGGAATTAAGTAGATAACACCTTTAGTTTTCATCAATCTGCAAAATTAAATTTATTGGGCTAAAGCCCTATATTGTTGCCTTTTCTCTTACCACGACCTAAAGGTCATGGCAACAAACCCAAAATATCCCCGACTTTCATTTGGTGATTAAACGAAACTCACCTTAATAAGGACTTCGCAATTACTTCACATGCACTATCAAGCAATATAAATACATTTTCAAAACCCTGCTCACCCCCATAATAAGGGTCAGGCACTGCCATATTGGAATTTGGGTTTACCCGATTTAATATCATTTCCACTTTATTCTTATCTTTTTCATTTCGTGCAAGATCAATAATATTGGTATAGTTAGAGGCATCCATTGCAAAAATAATATCGAATTTATCAAAATCCTCCACTTGAAATTGTCGTCCTCTTAATTTAGAAATATCGATACCATGCTTTTTTGCATTCTCTATTGTGCGATTATCGGGAGGTTGACCAATATGATAATTGGATGTTCCGGCAGAATCAACAGTAATAGTTAGATTTAACTTTTCAATTTTACTACGCAAAATACCTTCTGCTAAAGGAGAACGACAAATATTACCAAGGCAAACCATTAAAATTGAATTCATAGAAATTGAATTAAAATTCATTACCCAAAAAAGAGCCCCGATAATTACCGGGGCTGCTCATTTATTTATTGAATAATTATTTTTTTATGAAGCTCTTCAATATAAACCTTAAAGCGTTTATCAGTATCTATCAGGTTATTTACTGTACGACAGGCATGGAGAACAGTAGCATGATCTTTACCTCCTGAATGCAAACCAATAGTTGCAAGTGATGATTTAGTCATACTCTTAGCAAAATACATGGATATCTGACGAGCCTGAACTACTTCACGTTTGCGGGTTTTTGATTTCAATAATTCAAGTGGCATATCAAAATAATCACAAACTACTTTTTGGATATAATCAATAGAAACTTCACGAGCAGTATTTTTCACAAACTTGTCAATCATTTGTTTGGCAAGCTCAAGTGTAATTACTTTTCTATTCATTGACGACTGTGCAAGCAAAGAAATAAGTGCACCTTCTAACTCGCGAACGTTTGTAGTGATGCTATAGGCAAGGTATTCCAATACTTCTTTCGGCATTTCAATACCATCAGCATATACCTTTTTTTCAAGAATAGCAACACGTGTTTCCAAATCAGGAGTTTGAAGATCAGCTGAAAGTCCCCATTTAAAGCGAGAAAGCAAACGTTGTTCAAAACCTTGTAATTCAATTGGTGCTTTATCAGCTGTTAAAACCAACTGTTTACCTGTTTGGTGAAGGTGATTAAAAATGTGAAAAAATATATCCTGAGTTTTTTCTACCGGCAAAATATTGAACATCATCTATAAGTAACACATCAATCATTTGATAGAAATGAACAAAATCATTCACATTATTATTACGTACGGAGTCAATATATTGTTGAGTAAATTTTTCGGAGGAAACATACAAAACTGTTTTATTTGGAAATTCACTTTTTATTTGAATCCCGATTGCATGAGCCAAATGTGTTTTGCCTAAACCAACACCACCATATATTAACAACGGATTAAATGCGGTTCCGCCAGGTTTGTTAGCAACAGCAAAGCTTGCAGAACGTGCTAAACGATTACAATCACCTTCTACTAAATTTTCAAATGTATAACTAACATTTAGTTGTGATTCAACATTTACCTTTTTTAATCCGGGAATAATAAATGGATTACGAATTGTATTCTGATTCAAATCAATAGGCATGGCTACTGAAGGGTTTCTCAATTCCTTTTTATTACTTGTCGGAACCTTTACAGTATAAGGTTTAGCAGAGTTATTATAATTATTCTCCATTATAATACTATACTCGAGGCGCCCTGAAGCACCCAACTCTTTTTTTATTGTCTTTTTTAATAGTGTGATGAAATGTTCTTCCAACCACTCATAAAAAAACTGACTAGGCACCTGTATAGTTAATACATTAGCGCTTAATTTTATTGGTTTTATTGGCTCGAACCAGGTTTTGAAACTCTGCGAACTTACATTGTCCTTGATAATTCCCAGACAGCTCTCCCAAACTTTTACAAATGCTTTCTCCATTCTCTATAATATGGTATTAAATGTGATACTTTATATGTTAAAGATTGTACACCCTGTGTACATCCTGTGTTATCGGCTATTTCGCTGTAAATATATATAAATTATTCAAGTTGAAAAATTTATTAACAAAATAAAAATAAAAAAAAATTCAAATTACTATTAACTTTTCGAAAATTTTTATACTATAGCCTTCCACGGCTTTTTGTTTTGAGTTTTTTTCAAAAATATAATCCACTCTTCCTAAACGAATTCCTGCCCAACCTACCTGTGCAACTAAAACTTCTTTGCCATCAATGTTCCTGCAAGATACCGGTGTATCAAGGAATGTATGAGTATGTGCTCCTAATATGATATCAATATTTTTAGAATGTTTAGCAAATTCAATATCACTTATTTTTTTATTTTGATACTTAAAACCTAAATGCGACAAACAAATAATTAAATCACATTTTCTACTATTCTTTAAGTAATGAGTCACTTCAGCAGCTTTTTGAATAGGATCCAAATAAAGTGTTTTTCCATACATTTTTTTATCTACTAATCCCTCTAACTCAATACCAAGGCCAAATACACCGATCTTAATCCCTTCTTTAATAAAAATTTTATGAGGTATGGTTTTATCTTCCATTGGTGTATCTGAAAAATCATAATTACAAGTAATGAACGGGAAATTGGCCATTGGCAACTGTTTTACCAATCCATCCAAACCATTATCAAAATCATGGTTTCCAATGGTTGATGCATCATATTCCATCATGCTCATTAATTTCATTTCTAATTCACCACCATACATATTAAAATAAGGTGTACCCTGAAAAACATCACCTACATCGAGTAACAACACATTTTTTTCTTCACTGCGAATTTTTTTGATCATTGCTGCTCTTCTCACTGCACCGCCTAATCCGGGGTATTTGGGATCATTGTCAGGAAAAGGATCAATATGACTGTGTACATCATTGGTATGCAAAATGGTGATTTTTACCATATCACTCATCGCAAGGGCTTCATTAGGAATTGCACTAAAAGCAAACATTCCAGCACCACCAAGTACCGTTTTTTTTAAGAAGTCTCTTCTGTTATTCATACTTAATCCTTCCATCTGTACTAACTTTTAGAGTATTCCCTTTTTTATGCTCTTCAATTAAGAAATCAATTATTGCATCACGCAATTTATAATCCAACACCTCAATTTTTACGGGGTCATTAAAGAACCGATACCTGTCGCCACCTGCAGATAGATAATCAGAAGTGGTAACTTTGTATGTTTTATTAATGTCAAGATCTTTTCCATTAATTTTTAATTCGGTAATTTTTTTTCCTTTGGCTTTTACAGTGGCTCCTCCAAATGGAGCTCCGTTGCTTTCTACGATATA
>JAHEYA010000335.1 GCA_023251855.1 Bacteroidota bacterium | reverse complement strand
ATTTGGTTTGATGATACTGTACAGCGCATCAATACTGATAAAAGAGGCACTTACCTTGTCAGCTTTGCACCCGATGATAAAATATTGACTATCATGCAAAATGGCCACTATAAGCTCACCGGCTTTGATCTGGCAACACATTTTGAAGAAGAAATGTTACTGATAGAAAAATTCAATCCTACCAAACCTGTATCGGCAGTGTATCTGGATGGTGAAAGCAAAACTTATTTTGTAAAACGTTTTCTGGTAGAACCAAGTGATAAAAAAGTATTGTTCATCAGTGAAACAGAAGGTTCTCGTTTAGAGATTGTAAGCACAGATGCGATACCAATATTGGAATTAAAATTCAGTAAAGTAAAAGATAAAGATATTAAGGATGAAAAAATTAATTTAGTTGATTTCATTAGCGTTAAAGGCTTTAAAGCAAAAGGAAATAAACTTTCTAATTTAAAAATAAAAGAAATAAATTTACTACCTGCCGTTGAAGTACCAATAGAGAATGCTGTTATGGAAGAATTTGAAGAAAGCGGAATGTCGCCATTGGAAGCTTTAAAAAAGTCATCAACTCCCGAAAAAGAAAAAGCCGTTATTTCCATTGATCATATGATAAATGAAGAAATAAAATTACCATCCGCTGAAAAAAAGAAAAAGAAAAAAAAGGGTGATACTGGCAAAGCTCAAGGAAAGCTGGATCTATAGCCTTCCGAACGTGAAATCTGTTCTGGATTATAAAATTGATTAAATTTGTAAGAAGAATTATGCCTAAGATATACGAATATTTGGGATTTGTGTTTTTGTTTTATGCTAATGACCATTTGCCTGTTCATGTTCATGTAATGCACGGAGAATTTGAATCAAAAATTGAATTTGAATATGAAAATGGATTATTGGCAGATCTCAAATACCTTAGAGTGAAAGGAAAGGCTGAAATCAAATTAAGAGATAGAGGAGAAATCAATCTTTTTTTGAACAAATATCATAGGGAAATAATCAAAAAGTGGAACGATTTTTTTGTCTTCAATAAATCTGTAAAATGTGAAGTAATAACCCGAAAAATAAAATGAAAGCAAAGTCTATTTCTGTTGTAAATGCCCAATATATTAGTAATTACAAGGTTAAACTTTTTTTTAATGATTCAACCGTCAGGATAATTGATTTTGGCGTTTTTTTTCAAAAAAAAAATCATCCACAGTTTAATAAATACAAAACAATTTCCAACTTCAAAACATTTAAAATTGACCAAGGAAATATTGTTTGGGGTAAAGATTGGGATTTGATTTTTCCAGTTTATGATTTATATAAAGGAAAAATTATTAATTAAGTCGCTTTTCAAAATTTCAGAAATTGTTAAATATTTTCGAGCACATCTCTTGTGAACTTTTACCATTTTATCACTCCAAAATGGAATTAAAAACCTTATAAACAGGACTCAATTATTTTATAATTGCAAATTTTAAATGAACATTATTTCTAAAAAGAAATTATTTTTTCCAATCAGTGAAGCACTAAAAGAGTACTTATTACAGTACAACCGACTAGTTAAGATTCCTTTTACCTATAGTGAGTTGCTACGTTATTTTCATACCATTCCTCAAAAAGATAAACATGGAAAAAATACATTATGGGAAACTGTACTGTTCCAACCTTCGGAAATGGACGACATACACCACCGTTTAGTGAAAATGTACGCGATGATGAAATTTGATGGCAATGAATCATTGATGGAGCATTTGCTGGTTGAAAGAGTAGATTATTGTCCATTTGGAAATTCGAAACCTTTCCGTATTCGTATTGTAAATCAGTATAATGATAACCATGATTATTATTATGTGAAGATAGCCGATGCCTCTCGTGTATATGGTTTGGAGCTGGAAGATCTTTTATCACCTAACCGTATCAATTTTTTGGTTGATCAGGATACACTTGTAGAAGAACATATAGCAGGTATTCCCGGTGATATGTTCATGAAACCTGAATATCGCTGGCTGGAAGAGAATGAAGTGCGTTTGGCAAAAGAGTTTGTAAAATTCAATGAGCGTTGTTTTGTAAGGTTGTTGGGGGATATGAGAGCATATAATTTTGTAGTTGATGTAACAGCTGATTTTGATGATGTCCAGTACCGTTTCAGAGCCATTGATTTTGATCAGCAATGTTATGAAGGCAAAAAAAATATTTACCGACCACAATATTTTAAAGAAAACAAACCGTTTGTTGATTTAGGTATGCGACTTTTAAACGAAGAAACAACCCAGCAATATCAGCAGGAAGAACGCTCATTGATAGCCAAACGAATGAAACGAGCTTCGCATCGTACAGCCCGTTTGTTAGATGCTATGTGTAGTGATACCATTTCATTGCCTGATAAAGTGGAAACACTAAAAAAAGAATTAGCAATACATTATGATGAACCCCAGTTTTTAAAGTGTACAAACATGGGTGAAATAATGAGAATCAGTTTAAATTTGGTGAGGGATAGACATTAATGGGTTTTATGCCTTGTTTAGCATTAATTATAAGGACAAAAAGAAAAATGGTGGTAATAAAATAGACATAATTTTCTTTCCAATTTTAACTTATTTTTCGTACATTCGTGTATCTAAAAACAGAGATTAATTTTGAAAAAAAAACCCAATATACCCGCCCGATTGCTATGGGAATATGATTATGAAACATTCAATTTTGATAAGTCTTACAAAATTGTGATTGAAAGGGTTATGGAAAGAGGCGACTTAGACGAATGGCGTGAAATTGTTAACTATTACTCCAGAGAACAAATTTTATCAGCCATTGAATGGTCCGCCCAATTGGATGAAAGAGATAAAAAATTCTGTCGTTTTTTTTTAAATTCCGATTTATTAAATGCTGCATAAATCACCTTTTATTATATCTCCCGAAACTTTTAAATTAACCCAGCAACTTCAGGCATTGCCTGAATTGGAAGGCTTTCATTTAGTTGGAGGAACCTCTTTGGCATTACAATTAGGGCACAGAAATTCAATAGATATTGATTTGTTTTCTCAAAAAGAATTTTCAGCATTATTTATTATTGAAATATTGAAAAAGCATTTTCAAGTGGAAGTTAGTTTAGAGAAAGACAATACGCTTCTCACATATATAAACAAAATTAAAACCGATTTGATCAGACATAACTATCCTTATGTATTACCACCAATTACTGAAGAAGGAATTACCTTTCTTTCAAAAGAAGACATTGCTGCCATGAAACTCAATGCCATCATACGTTCCGGTAAAAGACTAAAAGATTTTATTGATATTTATTTTTTATTGGAGCATTTTTCTGTAAAAGAAATGCTGGATTTCTTTTGTATCAAATATCCATTAACCAGCCCGCTGATTCCATTAAAGGCATTAAATTATTTTGATGATATTGATGAAAACATCGACCCACCAAAACTTCTTAAACCATTACCAATTAAAGAAATTAAGAAAAGGATTGATGATGCTATATTGCATTCTAAAAAGAAATTTTGACCCCTGTTAAATTACTTTTCAATCGCCAACATCGCGACATAATTAGGTGCAACCGGAAGCTCATAAAACAAAAAAAAATTCTCTTTAACTTCTGTCTTATTTTCAAAATCAATGATTACGCCCTCCCCTATTGCCTTAGATAAGGCTTCCTTTGTAGTCCAACACTTATAAAATTCTTTTTGTGGATCAACACTTTTTTGAATTGCTAACAATTCTTTATCCGAAAAAAAATCTATAAAATCATTCAAATCAACTGGTACAGCTGCTTCTATATCAACCCCAACTTTT
>JAHEYA010000334.1 GCA_023251855.1 Bacteroidota bacterium | reverse complement strand
CCTGTAAACTGTTCGGCCACAAAGAATGGTTGCGATAAGAAACGTTGTACACGTCTAGCGCGGCTTACTACTAATTTATCTTCATCAGAAAGTTCATCCATACCAAGGATGGCAATGATATCTTGAAGTTCTTTATAACGCTGTAATATTTGTTTTACTCTTTGTGCACATTGATAATGCTCATCTCCAACAATAAGCGGACTCAAAATTCTAGATGTAGAAGAAAGAGGGTCAACAGCAGGATAAATACCCAACTCAGCAATTTTACGATCCAATACCGTTGTTGCATCCAAGTGGGCAAATGTAGTTGCAGGAGCTGGATCTGTTAAGTCATCAGCAGGTACATAAACCGCTTGAACAGAAGTAATAGAACCACGCTTAGTAGAAGTAATACGTTCTTGCATAGCACCCATTTCAGAAGCTAATGTAGGTTGGTAACCCACCGCAGAAGGCATACGACCTAATAATGCTGATACTTCAGAACCTGCTTGTGTAAAACGGAAGATATTATCAATAAAGAAAAGAATATCACGTCCACCTGATTTTTCATCACCATCACGAAAATATTCAGCAACTGTTAATCCTGAAAGAGCCACACGCGCACGAGCACCAGGAGGTTCGTTCATTTGTCCGAACACCAATGTAGCTTGAGATTTAGCCAATTCATTCACATCAACTTTAGAAAGATCCCATCCACCTTTTTCCATGCTATGTTTAAATTCCTCACCGTATTTAATAACGCCAGACTCAATCATTTCACGTAATAAATCGTTTCCTTCACGTGTTCTTTCACCTACACCCGCAAATACAGATAAACCAGCATAACCTTTAGCAATATTATTGATCAATTCCATAATCAATACTGTTTTACCCACACCGGCACCACCAAATAAACCAATTTTACCACCCTTTGAATACGGTTCAATTAAATCGATTACTTTAATACCCGTAAATAAAACTTCTGATTCTGTTGATAAATCTTCAAATCTTGGGGCTTCACGGTGAATAGAAGATCCACCCTCGTTAGATACCACATTAATTCCATCAATACTTTCTCCTACTACGTTAAAGAGTCTACCCTTTATTTTTTCACCAACCGGCATTTTAATAGGGGCTCCTGTTGCAACAACCGGCATCCCTCTTCTTAAGCCATCTGTAGAGTCCATGGCAATAGCTCTTACAGTATCTTCACCAATATGTTGCTGACATTCCAATACTAATTTTTTTCCATCTTCTCGTAATACTTCAAGGCAATCAAGAATGCTAGGAAGTTTTTCATTTTGATGTTCAAAGCGCACGTCCACCACGGGACCAATTACCTGAACTACTTTTCCGGTCTTTTTTGACATTGTAGGTATAATTTAGGTTGTTTTTTCAGGCAGCAAAGGTAATAATAATCTTAAACAAAAATATCATCATTCAATGATATTTTATATAAAAAGAATTTCACTTTGTTTTTTACCCCTTTTTAAAATTATAATTTATGTTTTCTCATTTGAAATGGGTCGATAGGAAAGAAAATGAAAAAAATATTTTCTATGGCCTTTTAGCATCAACTCTCTGGAAAGTAATAATTAGTAATTAAAGTAACCTTTTATATTTTTCTACGTATAACGAAGTACCAAGTTATCTATTTTATGATAAAATTAATACGTATTTACGCTAGAATTTTCTTTTTTTCAATAGTGTTTTCTACTGCCTATGGTCAAGGGGTGGGTATTGATGTAGCCGCGCCTGCTGCAAAATTAGATATTTTAAGTACTACAGCAACTGGCACGGGTATGTTGTTAACGGTGAACTCTCTTACTAGTGGAACAGGCTTTAATCTCACATCGTCAGGAGTTATAACAGGTAATTTAGCAAACTTTAATGCAAGTGGATTGACGACAGGAGTAGGATTAAATATTATTACTGATGCTATTACAACAGGAGATGCATTAAAAATCACAAGCACCAGCACTGGTATAACAACAGGCTCATTATTGTATGTTTCTTCTGCCACAACAGGTGCAGTAGCAACAGACGGTATTGTATCTTTTCAGGCTACAGGTGATTATACTTCTACTGCCAATAGAGGGCTTTTATCTGTTATAGCAAATTCCTTAACAGCGGGTACAATTCAAACCATTAAAGGAAATGCATTAACTTCAGGAGAAGCTTTAAACATAGCTTCAAGTTCAGCTGCTCTTACAGGAAATCTAGAAGATATAACAGCTTCCGGCAATAATGTTGCTAATACAGGTAATTTACTTAGCCTTTCTTCTACAGGTGTAAACTCAATAGCAAAGGCTATTAATGTAACAATGGCATCAACAGGAACCTTATCATCCGGAGGTGTATATTTTAACTTTACCGGTGCCCATGGCGGAACTGGCATGCAGATAGATGATGTTACAACTGCAGGGTCTGTTATAAAAATGAATGCAAACAGTCTTGTAGGAGGAAACGGGTTAGATATAGTTTCTTCTGCAACCGGCTTAACAGGTAATTTACAAAGTATAACACTTACCGGAAACAATGTAGGAAATACCAATGGCGCAAGCTTATTAAAATTAAGTTCGTCAGGAGCGAGCAGTATTGCAAAAGCAATTAATGTAGATATAGCTTCTACAGGAAATTTATCAACAGGAGGAGTTTATTTTAATTTTTCTGGAGCACATACCGGCAACGGTTTTCAGATAGATGATGTTACCGTTTCGGGTACTACAGTTGTTATAAATGCCAATTCTGCTACAACTGGAAGTGGATTTACATTGAGCACTAATGGCTTAACAAGTGGTAAAGGATTTGGTGTTTCTTCTTCCTCTACAGCTCTTACTGGAGCATTATCTACTATAACACTATCAGGAAATAATGGTCTCAATACAGGAGATTTACTTAATATAAGCTCCTCAGGTGTAAGCTCAATTGCAAAAGGAATTAACATGACTATTGCATCAACCGGAAATTTAGGAACTAGCGGAGGTGGGGCTTATTTTAATTTCTCAGGTGCGCATACCGGAAATGGTTTTCAAATAGATGATGCAACAGTAACAGGTAAAACTATGGTAATTAATGCAAATGCACTTACTACCGGTGATGCTTTAAATATAACAAGCTCAGGAACGGGTTTAACATCGGGTTCATTACTATACGTCTCATCGGCTACAACAGGTGCAGTAGCAACAGATGGTATTGTTTCGTTTCAGGCAACAGGAGATTATACTTCTTCTCTTAACAAAGGGCTTTTAACAGTTTTAGCAAATTCAACAGCTGCCGGTACTATTCAAAGAATAGCAGGCAATGCATTAACTACTGGTATTGCATTAAGTATCGGTTCAACATCAACTGGTTTAACATCAGGTTCATTATTAGCTGTTTCGTCTTCCACTACAGGTGCTGTTGCCACTAATGGCATCGTTAATATTACTGCTTCCGGTAATTATACTTCAGTAAGTAATGTTGGATTGTTAAATGTAGTAGCAGATGCAACCACAGCTGGAACTATACAACAAATTTCTGGTGCTGCACTTACTACTGGAACTGGTTTGAATATTTCTACACCATTAGTAACTACTGGAGCCGGAATTCTAGTTACTGCTGATGCTCTTACATCAGGATGGGGGATGAAAATTGCCTCTAGTTCAACAGCAATAACTGGTGGGGGAGCTTTACTTGCTTTGCTTTCAACGGGTGCTATTGGCGATGTCGCTTCTGCAGTATTAAATGTAACTTCAACAGCTGTAAATACAACTGGTTATGTAGCGAAAATTGTTGGTAATTCAGTTACATCTGGAGGTTTATTAAGCGT